>JBILYW010000171.1:0-6814 GCA_044377555.1 Pseudomonas sp. | reverse complement strand
GGGCGATCAGTGGCTGCAAGTCCTTGAGAACGGCCGAAACCTGTTCCGCTTGCGGAATTTCCACCAGAAAACCCAACGACAAAACGCCATGGATGGCGGCCTGACCGATGTCGAGAATATTCACACCATTGCTGGCCAGTACGCCGGTAATGGCCGCAGTGAGACCCGGACGGTCTTCACCGGTGATGTTTATCAGGACGATTTCGCGCAAGGCACACCCCCATTCGCTAAAAAAACCGCATTCTACCCACTTTCAGTGACCATCGGGCATCGTCAAGGCTTTGCCGCCCCTAGGCTGCTCGCTATACTGCGCACCAACTTAACGGACTAAGAGCCGCGCTCAGTGAACCGGCCATCGCCTGTAAAAACCGATAATTTCTTCCTGCTGATCTTCCGGGCCCTGCGCGATCGCCGCGTTCCGCTTGCTCTGCGCATTGCCAGCCATAACGTGATCCTGGTCGCCTTGGCGCTGGTCATTTATGCCGTGGTGATGGGTCTGCAATTCAAGCAGGCCATGCACGAACAGGCCGATGCCCTGGGTCAGAGCCTGACCACGCAAACCGCCACTTCGGCGACCGAGCTGCTGGTGTCCAACGACATCCTCAGCCTCAACGTGCTGCTCAACAACCTGACCAAAAATCCGCTGGTGGCCCATGCCGCCATCTATAGCGTCGATAACCGCATCCTCGCCGAAGCCGGGCAACGCCCCAAGAACGGCCTGCTGGGCGAAACCCAAGGCGTGTATCAAACCAAGATCACCTTTCAGGACGTGACGGCCGGGCATCTGCGCATCAGCCTGGACATGAACCAGTTTGAACAGCCAATGACCATCAGTCTGCAAAGCATGGGCATTTTGAGCGCCATTTTGCTGGCTCTGGCTTTGGCCTTGAGCTTGCGTCTGGGCCGCCACATCACCACGCCCCTGCTGCAACTGCGCGTCTGGCTGCGTGAACCGGACCCTTACACCCCGGCGATCAATCGCCAGGATGAAATCGGTGATCTGGCGCGCCAGCTTCACACCCGCCTGGCCCCACCGGCGCCAGAGCCGGAACCCGAGCCAGAACCTGAAGAAGACTACGACGACAGCGACTACGAAGAAGCCGAAGACAACGAGCCGACCTTCGAAGTGCGCAACCTGAGTGACCCGACCTTCGATGAAACCCCGGCGGCGCCTGCCCCCAAAGCTGCGCCTCGGCAGTTGATCAGCACCGAAGAAGACGAGAACGACGACGACGATCCGTTCGCCGACCTGCGCGACACCAACACTGCGAGCGCTGCTCCGGTCGCGCTGGCCAAGCCAAAACCGGTCGCGCCTGCTGCGCCACAACCCAGCGCCGTACTGGCGGTGCAACTGGGTGCACAAGAACAGCTGCGGCGCTTGCCCCGCGCTCGCCTTATGGAACTGCTCGAACGCTATCGCGATTGCCTGAACCAGGCCGCTTCGCTGTACCAGAGCGAGCTGCACACACTCAACGATGGCAGCACACTGATGCTGTTCCACAACGAAGACAGCGGCGACGACTACCTGACTAACGCCATTTGCTGCGGCGAGTTGCTCCGAGCCCTGGGCCACGCCTTGCAGATCGAAGTCGCAGACAGCGGCATCACCCTGCAACTGCAGCTGGGCCTGGTGCTGGGCGAAGGTCTGAACGGCATGAGCCAGATTGATTTGCTGCTGACCGAAACCGCACAGGACGCCCTGGCCCTGTCGCAACACAGCCGCAACCTGCTGCTGGTGGAGCGCAAGATCAGCGACGACCCGCTGATCCGTCAGCGCGCCCGTATCCGCCCGATTGCCAGCCCCGAAGGCGCCTGCTGTGTCGAGCGCCTGATGGAGCCCTACCCGTCCATGCTTGAGCGCCAGCTGGCGCGGATGCATGAGAATCAGGGGTAACGGAACGTTGCCTCTGTGGGGGTGAGCTTGCTCACGAGGTTGTTAACGATACCCCGCGCTTACTGGACAAACGCGGTGCTCGTGAGATCTTCGCGAGCAGGCTAGCTCCCGCAGTTGAGGTCTCACGTATTGATCTGCCAAAAAAATCCCGCACATGTGCGGGATTTTTTGTTTCTGGCATCCGGTCTAGAAACGAAACACTTCCATGTCCGTGCGGATCGGTGAAGCCATCGGGATCTTCGGCTTGTCCGCGTCCTGCCTGGTCTCGGCCTTGGTCGACGGTTTGCGCGGCTCAACCACCGGCGGCTGGTTGGCCAATGGCTTGAGGGCCACCGCCAATTGCTCGCTCAGCTGTTGCAGCAACTTGCCTTGAGCCTTGACCTGATCCGCAGTGCTGCCCCCATGGGGTTGTTCGAGGTGAACAATGCGGTTGTCACGCACTTGACCGCGACGATCAATCAGGCGCCATTGCGCGTCCAGCACCGCGGGCTGGTTCTTGCCGGAGTCCAGACGAGTGATCGATAGCAGCACCTGCACATCCGGGCTGAAACCCGCAGTGGCCGGTGCCAGGACAACCCGCTGGCTGTCCAGTCGCCACGCCAGTTGGCGTACCAGCAATTGATTGATGTCTGACGACAGGCTGCCCGCCCATCGGCCATCGGTGGCGGCGCTCAGGCTGCCATCCGCCTGACGTTGCAGCAGGGTTTCTCGTTGCAGGTAATCAGCCACGCTGATCGGGCCAAGCTCCACGGCCATGCCGGCGCTTTGCGCAGGCTGGCCGGGGGTGCCGCTGTCCAGTTGGTACAAGGCCGCCGGCTGGTGCGTAGTGCACCCCGCCAGACCCAGCACACCGGTCAGCAACGCAATTAAAGGAAGGCGTAGAACGTTCATCATTCCATCCAGGTGGCTACCATTGGGCGAGCCGCAGTGTGATTCTCGAAAGGCTTGCAGGCACTTCGCCATAAGCGGTGCAGCAAACGCGGCATATCATCCGCGAATATTGGACCTGACTCCAGCGCTGTCGCGTCGATCTACGCGGTAAAACGCAGATCGGGCACGCTAAACGACATTAATTGGGTGTTTCTACCAACAAGGCATCCACTCGCTGGAAGCCTCGCGGCAGTTTGTTGCCCCGGCGTCCACGCTCACCTTTGTAATGCTCCAGGTCGTCTGCCTTGAGCGACAAGGTGCGCTTGCCTGCCTGCAACACCAGCGTGGCGTTGTCAGGCAGAACCGCCAGGCTGGTCACGTACTCTTCACGGCTGGCCACTCGATCTCCGGGAATACCGATGATCTTGTTGCCCTTGCCTTTACCCAGTTGCGGCAGGTCGCTGACCTTGAAAATCAGCAGGCGACCTTCAGTGGTCACGGCTGCCAGCCAGTTATGCTCGCGATCGCTCACTGGCCGCGGCTGCATCACTTGCGCGCCTTTAGGCAGGCTGAGCAATGCTTTACCCGCCTTGTTCTTGGCCTGCAGGTCTTCACCCTTGACCACAAAACCGTAACCGGCGTCGGAAGCGATCACGTACAGCGCATCGTCTTCGGGCAACAACACGCACTCGAAGGTCGCGCCCGGCGGCGGGGTCAGGCGACCGGTCAACGGCTCGCCCTGGCCACGGGCCGACGGCAAGGTGTGCGCGGCCACCGAGTAGCTGCGCCCCGTAGAGTCGATAAATACCGCAAACTGGTTGGAACGCCCGGCAGCAGCAGTTTTATAACCGTCCCCCGCTTTATAGGACAAACCGGTCGCGTCCAGGTCGTGACCTTTACCGCAACGTACCCAGCCTTTTTCAGACAAAACAACCGTTACCGGCTCAGTAGGTACCAGCTCGTTTTCCGACAGGGCCTTGGCTTCAGTACGGGACACTATCGGCGAACGACGGTCGTCACCGTAGGTTTCGGCATCGGCCAGCAACTCGGTACGCACCAGTTTTTTCAGCTTGGTCTCGCTGCCCAGCAAGGTTTGCAGCTTGGCTTGCTCTTTACGCAGCGCATCCTGCTCGGTGCGCAGCTTCATCTCTTCAAGGCGGGCCAATTGACGCAGGCGTGTGTCAAGGATGTAGTCAGCCTGGATTTCGCTCAGGGCAAAGCGCGCAATCAGCTCGGCCTTGGGGTGTTCCTCGGTACGGATGATGTGAATCACTTCATCGAGGTTCAGGTACGCGGTGAGCAAACCGTCCAGCAGGTGCAGGCGACGCTCGACTTTATCGAGGCGGAACTGCAAGCGGCGACGCACGACATTGACCCGGAACTCAAGCCACTCCACCAGCAGGGCGCGCAGGTTTTTCAGCTGTGGCTTGCCGTCCAGACCGATGATGTTGATGTTGACCCGGAAGGTGGACTCAAGCTCGGTCACGGCAAACAGGTGCTGCATCAGCTCATCGAGATCGACCTTGTTGTTGCGCGGGATGATCACAATGCGGCACGGGTTTTCGTGATCCGATTCGTCGCGCAGGTCAGTGACCATCGCCAGCTTGGTCGGCTTGGCCTGCATCAAGGCGGCAATCTGCTCCAGCACCTTGGCGCCCGACACCTGGTGCGGCAACGCAGTGACCACGATATCGCCGTCTTCGATGTGATACACGGCGCGCATGCGCACCGAGCCACGACCGGTCTGGTAGATCTTCAGCAGGTCAGCACGCGGGGTGATGATTTCAGCTTCGGTCGGGTAGTCCGGGCCCTGGATGTGCTCGCACAGCTGTTCAACCGTTGCCTTGGGCTCGTCGAGCAGACGTACGCACGCACTGGCGACTTCACGCAGGTTGTGCGGCGGTACGTCCGTGGCCATGCCCACGGCGATGCCGGTAGTGCCATTGAGCAGGATGTTCGGCAAACGTGCTGGCAATACCGCCGGTTCGTCGAGGGTGCCGTCAAAATTCGGCACCCAGTCCGCCGTGCCCTGGCCCAGCTCGCTGAGCAGCACTTCGGAGTAACGCGACAGGCGCGCCTCGGTGTAACGCATGGCGGCGAACGACTTGGGATCGTCCGGCGCCCCCCAGTTGCCCTGGCCGTCGACCAGGGTGTAACGATAGCTGAACGGCTGCGCCATCAGCACCATCGCTTCATAGCACGCCGAATCGCCGTGGGGGTGGAATTTGCCGAGTACATCACCGACGGTACGCGCCGATTTCTTGTGCTTGGAATCAGCGTCCAGCCCCAACTCGCTCATGGCGTAAATAATGCGCCGCTGTACAGGCTTGAGGCCGTCGCCGATATGCGGCAAGGCCCGATCCATGATTACGTACATGGAGTAGTTGAGGTAGGCCTGTTCGGTGAAGTCGGCCAGTGACCGGCGTTCTACGCCGTCCAGGCTGAGATCAAGGGAGTCGCTCATGCGGACCTCATTCAGTTCGTTGTCTGGCGCAGCAGCATGGTGCCGCCGCGCTGGGTAAATTCAAGTTTGTTCAAAGCGCTCATGCCCAGCAGCACTTGCTCGCCTTCAAGCCCGGGAGCGGCCACGGCACGCACGTCGCGCAGCACAATGGCGCCCAGTTGCAGGCGGTCGATCCGGGTGCGATAGCCCAAGGCCCGCCCATTGGCAGTGTTCAGGGTTACAGCCTCGCCCTTGGGCAGCGCCAGTTGCCTGGCCAGGTCCATCGGCACCGCCACATCGGTGGCGCCGGTATCGAGTAAAAATTCCACTGGCACGTTGTTGATCCGGCCACTGGCGACGAAGTGACCCTGCACGTTACCGAGCAGTTTGACTTCGATATAACCCTCGCCCTGTTGCGAGGTGATTTCGCTGTTGGGGTTTGCCTGACGCTCTTCCCAACGTCCAAAAAACTGGGCGGCCAGGTACAGACCTGCGCACCAGGCCACGATCATGAACACGCGGCCCACACCTTTGCCCGGCGCTGCCTGGCTCATGACCTGGCGCTCCAGCCACCTTGCGGGGCAGTAAAGCGCCAGACGACGGGGCGTTTCTCGCCATCGGCGCGCGCATGACTGCCATTATCGACACCGATCCACGCCCCTTTTGCGTCCAGGCTCAACGCCTCGGCATTGCCATAGCCGGTGTTGTAGCGCCGCGCATCGGTCAAGGCATCGCTGGCAAATGACCAGCAGCGCTCGACTTCACCGGTGCCCGGCGTACGACGGCAAATACGATAGGCCATGCGCTCAAGGGTAAACAGCTTGCCCTCGAACAGGGTCAGGTCGGCGAAGTCCTTTTGCTGTGCCTTGACCTTGAGCTGGGGCGGCGGTTGCTCAAGCCCGCCTTCACTCATCAGCACGCAACCGCTTTCGCAGTCCCACACACTCTGTTTTTTGCGGATGGTCAGCAAGCCGCGACGCTCACGCTCTGCTGCCAGCCAGATCTGGTTGCCCTGCGGGTTGACGGCGATGCCTTCAAACAACGCATTAAAGTGCAGCAACATGCCGCTGGCACGTGCCTGACGTACCAGTGCCGGATCGATTTTCAGCCACACCGGCGCACCCATATGTGGAATTTGCAGCACCGCCGCATGGGCCTCGCTGACCACATAGCGGTTGCCCGCGTCATCGCAGGTGATGCCTTCGAAATCCAGATCACCGCCACGCAACGGGCTGATGGCCTTACCCATCATGCGCAGGCCCCACGGCAAGCCGCTTTCAGGCGCTGGAGGTACATCGATGCTCAGAGCCTCGGCCTGCCACTGGGCAGAGCGCTGATCCAGGCGGTAAATCTGATCGTCATCACGATCGGATACCGCCCACATCTCGCCCTGACACAGCGCCAACCCGGACAGGTTGCCGCCGCGCATGCCTTCCACGGGGTGCTCTGACTGCAACGCAAGTTCTGGCCATGTACTGGCCATTACCGGTGTCGCACCCAGCCACAGCAACCCCATCAAGGCACTGCGCATCAGGTCAGCACCTGCGCCAGGTTGCCTTTGGATTCAAGCCATGACTTGCGGTCGCCGGCGCGTTTTTTGGCCAGCA
>JBILYW010000170.1:0-6822 GCA_044377555.1 Pseudomonas sp. | reverse complement strand
CATACCGATACTTGAACCTTCATGTGCCGGTTTGACGATCAAAGGGAAGCTCAGTTCCTTCGCTGCAGAAATACAATCGGCTTCGCTGCTCAACACGGCGTGACGCGGCGTTGGAATGCCCAGGCTGTGCCATACCTGCTTGGTGCGCAGCTTGTCCATTGCCAGAGCCGACGCCAGGATGCCACTCCCGGTGTAAGGAATGCCCAGGCATTCCAGCAGGCCTTGCATGCTGCCGTCTTCACCGCCACGGCCGTGGAGGATGACGAATGCACGGTCGATTTTTTCGCTGGTGATACGGGTGATGAAGTCATCGCCCACATCGATACCGAAGGCATCCACGCCTGCGCTTTGCAGCGCGCCCAGCACGGCATTGCCCGATTTCAGCGAGACTTCGCGCTCAGCGCTTTTGCCGCCGAACAGCACGGCCACACGGCCGAAGTCGGCTGGGGCAATGGTCGAGAACAGATTGGCGTAGGCAGCAGTCATTTCAACTTTCCTTCACTGGCGGCAACAACAGCGCCGGCGAACAACGGGCTTTTAATAAGTTGCGGTGCCAGACGGCCGATATCGCCCGCCCCTTGGCACAACAGGATGTCGCCGGCGCGCAGCAGCGGCTTGACGATCGGTGCCAGCTCGACGCCGCGCTCTATGTAGATCGGGTCCAGCTGACCGCGCTGGCGAATGCTGTGGCACAGCTGACGGCTGTCGGCGCCAGGAATCGGCTCTTCGCCGGCCGGGTAAACCTCCATCAGCAGCAGCACGTTGGCGTCAGCCAGCACCTGCACGAAGTCGTCGTACAGATCGCGGGTGCGACTGAACCGGTGCGGCTGGTAAACCATCACCAGACGGCGCTCCGGCCAGCCACCGCGTACGGCCTTGATTACTGCGGCAACTTCGGTCGGGTGATGACCGTAGTCATCCACCAGCATCACGTGGCCGCCTTCAACCGGCAGCTCGCCGTAGACCTGGAAGCGTCGACCCACGCCCTCGAAGCCCGACAGGCCCTGAACGATGGCTTCATCGCTGATGCCTTCATCCGAGGCAATGCAGATGGTTGCCAGAGCATTGAGCACGTTATGGTTGCCCGGCATGTTCACCGATACATCCAGCGGCTCGCGATCAGGTCGCAGGACGGTGAAGAAGGTTTGCATGCCTTGCTGGCGAACATTGATGGCGCGCACGTCAGCCGACTCACTAAAGCCGTAAGTCACGGTCGGACGCTTGACCAGCGGCAGGATTTCACGCACCACCGGATCATCCAGACACACCACGGCCAGACCGTAGAACGGCAGGTTGTGCAGGAACTCGACGAAGGTTTTCTTCAGCTTGTTGAAGTCGCCTTCGTAGGTCGCCATGTGGTCGGCGTCGATGTTCGTGACCACGGCAACCATCGGCTGCAGGTGCAGGAAGCTCGCATCGCTTTCGTCAGCTTCGGCGATCAGGTAACGGCTGGTGCCCAGCTGTGCATTGGTGCCTGCTGCATTCAGCCGGCCACCGATCACGAACGTCGGGTCCAGGCCACCGGCCGCGAACACCGAGGCCAGCAGGCTGGTGGTGGTGGTTTTGCCGTGAGTACCGGCAACGGCGATGCCGTGGCGGTAGCGCATCAACTCAGCCAGCATCTCGGCCCGTGGCACCACTGGAATACGACGTTCCAGTGCAGTCGCGACTTCAGGGTTCGAGGTATTGACCGCGCTCGACACCACCAGCACATCGGCGTTGGCAGCGTTTTCGGCGCGGTGGCCGATAAAGATGTGTGCGCCGAACGACTCAAGACGTTCGGTCACGGGCGATGCGTTCAGGTCCGAACCCGACACTTCATAGCCCAGGTTCAGCAACACTTCGGCGATACCGCACATGCCCACGCCGCCGATACCGACGAAGTGGATACGACGGATACGACGCATCTCGGGTTGTGGCATAGCTTTCTGATTCTCAACCATTGGCCACCTCCAGGCAGATATCTACAACGTTGCGGGTCGCATCAGGTTTGGCCAGGCGGCGGGCATTGGCCGCCATGCTGTTGAGTCGTTCCGGTTGCATCAAAACCTCTGTCAGGCGTGCAGCCAGTTCGGCTGCGCCAGTTGTCGCTTGCGGCATCAGGAAAGCAGCGCCTTCGCGAGCCAAAAAGTCGGCATTGCGGCTTTGATGGTCGTCAATCGCGTGGGGCAATGGCACCAGCAGCGAAGGCAGACCGGCCGCAGCCAGTTCACTGACGGTCAGCGCGCCTGCGCGACAGACCACCAGGTCGGCCCAGCCATAGGCTTGGGCCATGTCTTTGATAAAAGGCTGCACTTGAGCCTCGACGCCGACCGCGGTGTAGCGCTCGGCAGTAATCTGGTCGTGCTGCTTGCCGGCCTGATGAAACACTTCAGGGCGTACGTCAGCCGGTACGTTGGCCAGCGCTTCAGGCAACAACTTGTTCAGCGGCTCGGCGCCCAGGCTGCCACCCAGCACCAGCAGGCGCGCCTTGCGCCCTTCGAGTGCTGCGCGCGGTGCCAGGGTGAACAGCTCGGGGCGCACCGGGTTACCGGTGGAACGCAGCTTGTCCGATGCAGCGAAGGTTTCAGGGAAGGCTTCGCACACACGGCGGGTCATGGGCACCAGCAACCGATTGGCGGTACCGGCTACCGCGTTTTGCTCGTGAATGATCACCGGCACGCCGCACGTTTTCGCCGCCAGACCGCCAGGCCCGGTCACGTACCCACCGAAGCCAAGCACGCAGACCGGCTTGAGCTGACGAATGATTTTGCGCGCCTGAAACAGCGCCTTGAGCAACACAAACGGCGCTTTGATCAGCGACAGCTTGCTCTTGCCACGCAGGCCCGCCACGTTGATCAGGTGCAGTTTGAAACCGGCCGGCTCGACCAGTTCATTTTCGATGCCGCGCGGTGTACCGAGCCAGTGCACGGTGTAGCCGCGAGCTTCAAATTCACGGGCGCAAGCCAGGGCCGGGAACACGTGCCCGCCGGTGCCGCCCGCCATGATCAGCACATTAGCGCCCATGGGTCGGCTCCTCTGCGAAGTCGCTTTCTTTAAAGTCGGTTTCTTCGCTGCCCAGGTGGGTTCGACTCTCCCATTCGATGCGCAGCAACAAGCCCATGCACACGCAGCAGATCACCAGCGAGCTGCCGCCATAACTGAGGAATGGCAGGGTCAGACCCTTGGTTGGCAGCAAGCCGACGTTCACCCCGATGTTGATCAGGAACTGGCCGATCCACAGGAACGACAAGCCGTACGCCATGTAAGCGGCGAAATATTGTTTCGCGCGTTCAGCCCACATGCCGATGTACATGCCACGCACACAGACGAAGACGAACAGGGCCAGGGTCAGCAGCGAGCCGACTACGCCCAGCTCTTCGGCCAGTACCGAAAACACGAAGTCGGTGTGCGCTTCCGGCAGGTAGAACTGCTTCTGTACGCTGTTGCCCAACCCCACGCCGAACCACTCGCCGCGACCGAACGCGATCAGGGCCTGGGTCAGCTGGTAGCCGGAGCCGAACTGATCGGACCACGGGTCGGTAAAGGTAATCAGACGTGCCATCCGGTAAGGCTGCGCCTGCACCAGAACAAACACCGCCCCCACCGCCAGCGCCACCATCAGGGCGAAACGGAACAGACCCACACCGCCGAGGAACAGCATCGCAGCAGCAGCGCCCATCATTACAACGGTGGCACCGAAGTCGGGCTCCATCAGCAACAGGCCGGCCATCGGCAGCAGCACGATGAACGGCTTGAAGAAGCCCATCCAGCTCTCGCGGACTTCCTTCTGCTGACGCACCAGATAGCCTGCGAGGTAGATCACCACAAACACCTTGGCGACTTCCGAAGGCTGGACGTTGAAGAAGCTGAAACCGATCCACCGCATGGAGCCGTTTACCTCACGGCCGATACCCGGGATCAACACCATCACCAACAAACCGAATGCACCGATCAGCAGCAACCAGCCCAGGCGTTGCCATGTCGCAATCGGCACCATCATGGTCATGATGCACGCGCCCAGGCCGAGCACGATGTAAAACAGGTGCCGGATCATGTGGTACAGGGTGTTGCCCGACTGCAAGGCGGCAACTTCGGACGATGCCGAAGTGATCATCACCAGCCCAAGACCGAGCAAGGCCAGGCAACCGGCCAGCAACGGGAAATCGAGGTCGATGCCACGGCCCGTGATCAGCGGCGAAGGATAAGGCTTGAGGATGCCGAAGATCATGCCAGCACCTCCACGGCACGGGCGAACAGCTGGCCGCGCTCTTCGTAATTTTTGAACATGTCAAAACTGGCGCAGGCAGGCGACAGCAAAACCGCATCGCCAGGCAACGCCAGCGCTCGGCTTTGCTCAATCGCTTCGTCCAGCGAGCCGACGCGCACCAGGGGGACCGAGTCGCCAATGGCTTCTGCGATCAGGTCTGCATCACGGCCCATCAGCACCACCGCGCGGCAGTACTTGGCCACGGAGTCACGCAGGCCGCTGAAGTCAGCGCCTTTGCCATCACCGCCGGCGATCAGGACCAGCTTGCCGTCCATGTCCATGCCCAGACCATCGATGGCAGCCAGAGCGGCGCCAACGTTGGTGGCCTTGGAGTCGTTGTAGTAACTCACGCCGTCAAGCTCGCGTACCCACTGGCAGCGATGCTCAAGGCCGGTAAAGGTGCGCAGGCTGGCCAGCATGGCGTCGAACGGCAGGCCCACGGCATGCCCCAGCGCCAGCGCCGCAAGGGCGTTGGCCTGATTGTGTGCGCCGCGAACTTTCAGCTCGCGCACAGGCATCAGGTTCTGAAATTCGAAGGCCAGGTATTTTTCGCCGTTTTCTTCACGCAGGCCAAAGGCCTTGAAGTCGGGCACGCCCAGGCCGAAGGTCCAGCACGGCAGGCCTTCGCCCATCAGCGGACGGGTCAGGGCGTCCTGGCGATTGACCACCACCTGCCTGGCACCCCGGAAAATCCGGTGCTTGGCCAGGTGATACGCAGGCAAGCCGGTGTAGCGGTCCATGTGATCTTCACTGACGTTGAGCACGGTGGCGACTTCGGCGCCGAGCTGGTTGGTGGTTTCCAGCTGGAAGCTCGAGAGCTCCATCACGTACAGCTCGATGTCATCGCTGAGCAGGTCGAGCGCCGGCGTGCCGAGGTTGCCGCCAACTGCCACGCGCTTGCCGGCTGCAGCCGCCATTTCACCAACCAGCGTGGTCACGGTGCTTTTGGCGTTGGAGCCACTGATTGCAACGATGGGTGCCTTCGCGTTACGCGCGAACAGGTCGATGTCGCCCGACAGTTTCACGCCACGGGCCGCCGCCGCTTGCAGGGCCGGAGTCGCCAGTGCCAGGCCGGGGCTCACATAGAGCTCGTCGGCACGGCACAGGAATTCGACATCCAGCTCGCCACAACGCACTTCCACTTGCGGGTAGTCACGGCGCAGCGTGGCCAGCTCCGGCGGGTTTTCCCGCGTGTCGGCCACGGCAAACGACACGCCGCGCTGCGCGAGAAAGCGCACCAGGGACATGCCGCTCTTGCCGAGGCCGACAACGATGCGGAAGTGGTCAGAAGCGATCAGAGACACAGGTTCTACCTCAGCTTCAGCGTGGCAAGGCCGACCAGTACCAGAATCACGGTGATGATCCAGAAACGGACAATCACGCGTGGCTCGGGCCAGCCCTTGAGTTCAAAGTGGTGATGAATCGGCGCCATGCGGAACACCCGCTTGCCGGTCAACTTGAAAGACGCTACCTGGATCACCACGGACAGGGTTTCCATCACGAACACACCGCCCATGATGAACAACACGATTTCCTGACGCACAATCACGGCGATGGTGCCCAGTGCAGCGCCCAGCGCCAGGGCGCCGACGTCACCCATAAACACTTGTGCCGGGTAGGTGTTGAACCAGAGAAAACCGAGACCTGCGCCAATCAGTGCGCCGCAGAACACAATCAACTCACCTGCGCCCGGGACATACGGGATCAGCAGGTAGTCGGCAAATTTCACGTTGCCCGACAGGTAGCAGAAGATACCCAGCGCGCCGCCCACCATGACGGTGGGCATGATCGCCAGGCCGTCGAGGCCGTCAGTCAGGTTGACCGCGTTGCTCGAACCCACGATCACGAAGTAGGTGAGTACAACAAAGCCGATACCCAGCGGAATGCTGGCGTCTTTGAGGATGGGCAGGATCAGCGTGGTTTCGACCGCGCTTGGCGCCGTCATGTACAGGAAGATCGCTGCACCCAGGCCGAACACCGATTGCCAGAAATACTTCCAGCGGCTCGGAAGGCCGCGGGAGTTCTTCTCGATCACCTTGCGGTAGTCGTCGACCCAGCCAATCGCACCGAACAGCAGGGTCACGATCATCACGACCCACACATAACGGTTGCTCAGGTCAGCCCAGAGCAAGGTGCTGATGGTGATCGCCGACAGAATCAGCGCGCCACCCATGGTCGGAGTGCCGGATTTGGACAAGTGCGATTGCGGGCCGTCATTACGCACCGACTGGCCGATCTGACGGTTTTGCAGGGTGCGGATCATCCACGGCCCCAGGCACAACGACAGGGTCAACGCGGTCAGCACTCCAAGAATCCCGCGCAGGGACAAGTACTGGAAGACCGCGAAGCCTTTATGGAACTGTTGCAGATACTCCGCTAGAAGCAGCAGCATTAATGTTTCTCCCCGCTGGAACCGCACAAAGCCGCTACGACGTTTTCCATCGCTGCGCTGCGCGAGCCCTTGATCAAAATAGTGGTGTTTGTTTCGTGCTCAGCGCGAAGCGCCTTGATCAGGTCAGCCTGATTGGCGAAGTGACGAGCCTGGTGTCCAAATGCTGTGACGGCATGAGCCA
>JBILYW010000169.1:0-6838 GCA_044377555.1 Pseudomonas sp. | reverse complement strand
CTGAACGCGAGAGTTCAAGGTTTCCCCCCGGCTCAACCCATCGAGGGCAAGCCGTAAGCCGCCAGATCAAAGTCAGCCAGCTGACGGATGATCTGGTCGGCGTGCGGGTATTTGCTGTCGGCCATGGCTTCGTCAGGCACGGCAATGACGGTCATGTTGGCGGCTTTGGCAGCGGTGACGCCAAAGGGCGAGTCCTCGAAGACCAGGCACTCTTGAGGGGCAACACCCAGGCGCCGCGCCGCAGTCAGGAAGATATCGGGCGCAGGTTTGGCGGCCCCGACTTCAGGGTCGTCAGCGGTGACGATGGTGTCAAACAGGTCAAACCACTCACCGTGCAAGGTGACTTTATGGTCGAAGGAGTGCTGCGACGAACTGGTGCCCACGGCAATCGGAATGTTGTGGGCCTTCAAATGCCGCACCAGAGCCTCGGCACCCGGCATGCCGGCGGCTTTGGGGAATCGCTCCTTGAGCAACGGCTCGCGAATGACCAGAAACTCTTGCGCCGTGATCGGCAGGTCCAGGGCCTTGACCAGAAAACCGGCCAGGTCCAGGGCGCCACGACCAATGATGTGCTGCTTGATGCTCCAGTCATATTCGCGACCGTAGCGTTGGGCGATGATCTGTGTGACTTCGGTGTAGATACCCTCTGTATCCAGCAACAATCCGTCCATATCAAAAATCACGGCCTTGATCGGGCCGACAGCAGTACGCGGAGCATTCATCACAACAAATCCGTGGGCAGGAAGGATTCAGCACAATAACGGCCCGGCCACCAGGAATGCCAGCCGGATCAGAAATTCATTCGCCCCTGCATGGATTTTTCGCGGTGCGCGCCCACGGCGCCGCTGGTGATCACGGTTCATGATCACGGCATCACCATAAACGATTGGCACACAAGGACCGCCGCGGTTGAAAGTGACGGCATTGCCCCACTCATAAATCCAAGACAAGGAGGCACCCATGCCACAATCCCTGCCAACCCTGTGCGGTTCGATCATGGGCACGCCGTTTTCGCTCTCGGCCAAAATCCACAACGCAGCCTACGCCGCCCTCGGTCTGGACTACACCTTCGTCTGTTTTGGCGTCGAAGACCCGGGGGCCGCAGTGGCGGCCATCCGGGCGCTGGGCGTGCGCGGCATGAACGTGTCCATGCCCTACAAAACGGCAGTGATGGAGCATCTGGACGCCATCGACGAATCCGCTCGCGTGATTGGCGCGGTCAACACCATCAATAACATCGACGGTGTACTGACCGGCTACAACACCGACTACCTGGGGGCTGTACGCGCCCTGCAGGAAGTCTGCGAACTGGGCAACAAACGTGTCGCCGTGATCGGTGCCGGCGGCGCAGCGCGCGCCGTGGTTTACGGCTGCCTGCACGCGGCGGCCCGGGTCACGGTGTTCAACCGCAACGCCGAGCGCGGAACGGCCCTGACCCGGGACCTGGGTGCGCAATGGGGCGGCAGCCTCGACGCATTCGACGCCCAGGCCTTCGATATCGTCATCAACGCGACATCCGCGGGTTTCAAGCAACCGGACAGCAACCCGCTGGACGGCCGCCTGGCCAGCCATCTGATTGTGATGGATGTGGCGTTCATGCCCGTGCACACCGCCCTGCTGTTGCAAGCCGCCGCACTGGGCTGCCGCACGGTGCCCGGCACACGCATGCTGGTGCTCCAGGCGTGTCGGCAAATCGAGTTGTACACCGGCCAGGCTGCCCCCATCGACATCATGGAGCAGGCCATGCTTGAGGAAATACAGAGGCTGAAGTTGTAAGTAACCCTGCTGCCTATCAATAACAAGATGCCGTAAAGGCACCTGCCAGAAGGTAACGCCATGACTCACGATCACGCCCCATCTGATATTTCCCTGCCCGTCGACGAGCCCGAGCGCAAGAAGGATTTGCACCGTGCCGCCTGGGCCTGCTCCCTGGGCAGCGCCCTGGAGTACTACGACTTTGCCCTGTATACCCTGGCCGCTGCACTGATCTTCGGCCCGCTGTTCTTTCCTGAGCAGACACGCACCATGAGCCTGATCGCCAGCTTCGGCACCTATTTCCTGGGCTTCGCGATACGGCCCCTGGGCGGCGTACTGTTCGGCATGATCGGCGACCGTGTGGGGCGCAAGTTCGTACTGACATCGACGGTACTGCTGATGGGTGTTTCCAGCACCCTGATCGGCGCCCTGCCCACTTTCAGCCAGGTCGGCTACCTGGCCCCGGTACTGCTGGTGGTCCTGCGCCTGCTTCAGGGGCTGGGCGCCGGTGCCGAACAGGCCGGCGCGGCAGTCATGATGACCGAGTACGCTCCCGAAGGCCGCCGCGGTTTCTACGCCGCCCTGCCATTCCTGGGCATTCAACTGGGCACCATCCTCGCGGCGGTGGTGTATTTCACGGTAGTCAGCAGCAGTGATAACGTCCTGGAAAGCGGGCTATGGCGCATACCGTTTTTCAGCAGCGTAGTGATCGTTGCCCTGGGCCTGTACATGCGGTTGTCGCTCAAGGAGTCGCCGACTTTTATCCGCCTCAAGGCGCTCAAACGCGTCTGCGAAAACCCGCTCAAAAGCGCAATGAAACACTCCAGACCAACGCTGTTGATCGGCATTGGCCTGCGCCTGGGTGAAAACGGCGGTTCCTCGATTTATCAGGCCCTGGCCGTGAGCTACATCGTTGGCGTAGTCGGCCTGCAAGGGCCGGTGGGCGTACTGACCCTGATCTGCGCTGCCAGCCTCGGCGCGCTGACCGTGCCGATTGCCGGCAAGCTCAGCGACCGTTTCGGCCGGGTGGTGGTCTATCGGGCCTTTGCGCTGCTGCAACTGGTACTGGCCTTCCCGGTATGGTGGGTACTGAGCCAGGGCAACGTGGTGGCGAGCATTATCGCCATCTCCATCGCACTGGGTATCGGTACCTGGGGCATGTTCGGCACTCAGGCGGCGCTGATGCCTGAACTGTTCGGTTCCCGTCATCGCTACATGGGTGTCTCCATCGCCCGGGAAGCCTCGGCCGTAATCGCCGGCGGCATTGCCCCGCTGATCGGAGCCGGGCTGATCGCCCTGGTCGTGGCCAGCAACGACGGCGACCCTAACGCCGGCATCGGCGCATGGGTACCCATTGCCTGCTACCTGTCGCTGCTGACGCTGATCACCCTGTACACCACGTTCAAGACGCCAGAAACCCTCAACCGCGACCTGGATGAACCCCGTGATGCCTGGGAAATGATGCCCGCCCATAGCGTGGAGGGCGTGACGTCACAGCCTGTGGTGCAACCCGTGCCAAGGTAAAGGCGCAACATGCACGGCACTACTTGTAGGTAATCGTAAAATTGGCGGTGGCATTGGCGACACCAGGCTGCGGGCCGATGCTACTGCCCGCAGTCTGGATGTAGCGGGCGCCTAACTGCAGCGAAGTTACCCCATCCTGCACAAGCATCAATGGGGTATCCACTCCCAGGGGCAACGGGGAGCCATCCATTTTGAGCACCTGCACGGCAACGCCTGCGGCATCCGAGTCTTCATTGAGACTCAAAATCCCTTTAGGGGCATCGATTATGGTGGAACCCCGAACACCCTCTAGCCGAATATTCGCGTAATTGCTAGCGAAGAAGTTCCAGGCCTGCCCCGTAGGGTAGGTGCCCGCCACACAATTGCTCAAGGTGATGACAAAGTTCTGGGTCGCGGTAAAGGTGCCCGGGCCGTCAAATGTGCGGCGCTCCCAGGTGCCCATCGGCACATCGATATTGTTGCCGACTTCCTGGGGCAGACTGCAACCTGCAACGGTGACGGAGCCGTTCAATACACCCGTCACCCAGCGCTCAGGACCACTGCCAAAGTCAAACTCAATGCCGTAAATCTGCAGGCCATTAAAATCATGGGTACCTGCTGGAATGACGCCAGTTTTAATCAGGTAGAGGGTTACAGCTACTTCAGCGAAAGTGGCGCCGGAACCACAGCTCTCGAATGTTACGGGGAAAACGGCCCCTGTGCCGGTATTACAGAAATAGCTGGGACCGCTTGTGTAGTCGACAACAACACTGACTCCCGGAATGCTGGTCGCGTAAAGGTTATCGACGGTTCCGGCTCCCACTGCCGTAGGCGTTGATGGGACCTTTGCCCCGTAGATATGACCTGCAAAGGTAAAGGGTACCAAGACCGAGCAGTTTATCCACCTGGACCTTGTGTACTTCCTGATGCCAATCGTCGATCCGACGCGCGCATCCTGAGGCATGTACAAATTTCCCACTTCGTAGGTCAAGTCGGCTTCAACAAAGTCTGCGCAATTTGCCTTGACGGACTGGCCCACACACAGCAGTAAAACCCCAAGCATCACAAGCACAACAGACTTTTTCATAACAACCTCGTCAGTACGGCAAAACCCACTCAGGGTTTCACCTGGCACAACACATCCATCACTCGATAACCGTCAACAACCGGTGCCTTACTGATATCTAATTGCAGCTCACAGCGCTGCGAGGCTTTCTCACCCCATTTCATCCTGAATGTGTTGCTGTCACTCACAGAGACCAGGGCTTGTCCGCCCTGCCCGACCACACCCACGTTGTTGCCCTGACCGTCATAAACGGTGGTGCCGAAGGGCAATGGCGAACCATCTTGCAGGCGCACGTTCAGCAGTATTTTTTCCGAGCGAGTCGCGGTGAATTTGGCTTTCACCACTGCGCCGCGACGAGGCACCACATGGGTTACGCCCTGCGCAATATCCACGTTGGCATCCAGCCCGCCAGTGTCCAGCGTCACACGGTTTCTGCGGTACGGCGTGACATACGGCACCACCGCGTAGCCACTTTTGTTGGTGACTGTCCCGGGAGCACTTTGCACACCGACATTGGCCGTGTCCTTGACCTCCACCAGCGCCACGGTTTCCCCCAATGACTGACCGAATACCACCCCGTCACCATGAACCAACACCGAGCCTGCGGCACTGACCGAGGCCTGCCGGTACCCCTTACCGACACTCAACCCAGCCCCCAATTGAGCAAAGGGAGCGCGATAGCCGATCAAGCCCGAGCCGTTGGTACCGGTTTTTTCAATACGGTTAGCGTTGAGGTTGTATGTCATGTCGTTAGTGCGACCGCTGATGCCAGTGCGCTGATCGAGGCTGCCGTCTTCGTTGCGGCTGACGCTGAAGGTGCCACTGCTGCGGCTCTTACCCAAGGGCATCGATACGGTAAACATCACCCGGCTACCCCCACTCAGGTCGTCATTCAGGCTCTTGCTCGCGTAAGCACCGAATGACACACCTTTGAACTGGGTACTGAAACCCAGTTGTGCTTGCTTGTCTTCCCGGCTGCTGCCCCAGTAATTCTGTTTGCTCACGCTCAGGTAAAGCGATCCGTAGCTGTCTAGCGCTTGGCTAATGCTGGCTTCGAGCTTGCTGCGTTTGGAGACCTGAACATCATTGACTGGCTGCTGCAAACCCACTGCTTCGGAGAAATCGCGATAACCCTCGGTGGAATAACGGTAACCGGCAAAACGGAACGAGGTGCCGCTATCGAAAGCCTTGGCGTAGCGCACGCTGAAACTCTGACCCTGTACTTGGGCATCCGAAACGGCACTGGCGCCGGGCACATCGGTCTGGGAATGGGTAGCATCTAGCGACACGGCGCCAAGACTGCCCAGGTTTTTACCGGCGCCTGCAACGCCAGCCCGGTAGAAACTCGCCCCCAGCACGCCGCCATACAGTGTCAAGCCGAATGGCAAGCCGTAGGCCAGGGAGGCCTGGGCAAATACCGGCTGGTCATCACCATCGGCAGCGTTATATTTGCCAGCGCTGAGGCTATAGCGCCAGGCCTTTTCCCGCAGCATATTGGGCAGGCTCGCGTAAGGCTGGGTAAAGCGACGCTCGCGGCCATCGGCTTCGGTGATGATCACTTCCAGGTCACCGTTACCGGCGGCCGAGGTCAAGTCATCAATCTCAAACGCACCCGGCGCCACGTAGGTGGTGTACAGCGAGTAGTTGTTCTGCCGGACTTCAACCTTGGCCTGGGTTTCGGCGATGCCGCGAATGATTGGTGCGTAACCCTGCATGGAGTTCGGCAACATGCCCACATCCGTAGCCACTTTAACCCCGAGAAAAGGCACGCCTTCGAACACGTCGCCGGAAGTGAAGGTTTCACCCAGAACCATGGTGCTCTTGAGTGCGGTCAGGTCACGCTCGGCGTAGGTGCTGCTGCGTTGCCACTGGCTCTCTGACTGATCGCTGTGGCGAAATGAAGAGCTGGTGCGAAAGCGCCAGTCACCAAAATTGAAACCGCCATTGGTGTAAAGGCTGTATTGATAGCCGCTGCCCCGGGCATCGCTCTGGGTTTGTGCCCCGGTAAACTGATAATTGAGTGTTGCTGCATTAATCCCGCGGTCCCAATCTTCAGGGGCCACGTAGCCAGCGGCATCCCGACTCAGCGCAATTTGCGGCACGCTGATGTCAAGGACCAGGCGGTTGCCGTCAAAACTGACAAAAGCGTCTTCAATCAGAGCCTCCAGATCAACGCAGGCAGGCAGGGCTTGGCCCGTTGGGACGAAGCTTTGCAGTTTGACTCCCAGCGCCTGGAGGAAGTCCTCGGACAAACAGGCCTTCAGCTCTCCTGTATTGGAAGCCTTCTCAAAGGTCACATCGCGATGGCCAAAAAAACTCTGGTTCAGGCGCACCACCACCAAGTAGGTACCAGGCACGACGTTGCCGCTGTTGGCAATGGCGTCCAGATCCAGATCGGGGCTGGAGTCTGTGCCGCCAAACGCCTGCAAGAAACTTGAGTCGAACTGTGCAGGCTCACCTGCTTGCAACCGGCCAGCAGCGAGTGCGGCCAGAGCAGCAACGCACAGAACCAGA
>JBILYW010000168.1:0-6844 GCA_044377555.1 Pseudomonas sp. | reverse complement strand
GCCCAGGAGCGCCACACGTCGCGTGGCAAGTTGCTGCCCCGCGAACGCATTGACCGCCTGCTGGACAGCGGCTCCCCCTTCCTGGAGCTGAGTCAGCTGGCGGCCTACGACGTATACGGCGAAGACGTTCCGGCTGCAGGAATCATCGCCGGTATTGGCCGGGTCGAAGGCGTGGAGTGCATGATCGTGGCCAACGACGCCACGGTCAAAGGCGGCTCGTACTATCCGCTAACCGTCAAAAAACACCTGCGGGCGCAAACCATCGCCGAGCAAAACCGCTTGCCGTGCATCTATCTGGTGGACTCGGGCGGGGCCAATCTGCCGCGCCAGGATGAAGTGTTCCCGGACCGCGAGCACTTTGGGCGGATTTTCTTCAACCAGGCCAACATGAGCGCGGCGGGGATCCCGCAAATTGCCGTGGTCATGGGCTCATGCACGGCAGGCGGCGCCTATGTGCCTGCCATGGCCGACGAAGCCATTATGGTGCGCCAGCAAGCGACCATCTTTCTGGCCGGCCCGCCGCTGGTAAAAGCGGCCACGGGCGAAGTGGTGAGTGCTGAAGACCTGGGCGGTGCCGATGTGCACTGCAAGATTTCGGGGGTGGCCGACCACTACGCCGACAGCGACGAGCACGCACTGGCACTGGCCCGGCGCAGTGTCGCCAACCTCAACTGGCGCAAGCTGGGCCAACTGCAACAACGCACCCCGCTGGCACCGCTGTATGGCCGTGACGAGCTGTACGGCATCGTCCCTGCCGATGCCAAGCAACCCTTCGATGTACGCGAAGTGATTGCACGACTGGTGGATGGTTCTGTGTTCGATGAATTCAAGGCTCTGTTCGGCACCACGCTGGTGTGCGGCTTTGCCCATTTGCACGGTTATCCGGTGGCGATCCTGGCCAACAACGGGATCCTGTTTGCCGAGGCTGCACAAAAAGGCGCGCATTTTATTGAGCTGGCGTGCCAACGCGGTATTCCACTGGTTTTCCTGCAAAACATCACCGGCTTTATGGTCGGGCAAAAATACGAAGCCGGTGGCATCGCCAAGCACGGGGCAAAACTGGTGACTGCCGTGGCATGCGCCAAAGTTCCGAAATTTACCGTGATCATCGGCGGTAGTTTTGGCGCCGGTAACTACGGCATGTGCGGCCGTGCTTACGACCCGCGTTTTCTGTGGATGTGGCCCAACGCACGGATCGGTGTGATGGGCGCCGAACAGGCCGCCGGCGTGCTGGTGCAGGTCAAACGTGAGCAGGCTGAACGCAACGGCGTGGCGTTCTCGGCACGGGAAGAGGCCGAGATCAAACAGCCGATCCTTGACCAGTACGAACACCAGGGCCACCCCTACTACTCCAGTGCCCGCTTGTGGGATGACGGCGTGATCGACCCGGCACAAACCCGCGACGTGTTGGCGCTGGGCCTGTCGGCGGCACTCAATGCCCCGATCGACGCCACGCGCTTTGGCGTGTTCCGGATGTAAACCTGCGCCCACAGCCACTTTAAGGACTGACGGACATGATTGATTTCAACACCCTCGAACTGCACACCGACCCCCGGGGCTTTGCCACCCTGTGGTTGAGTCGCGAGCAAAAGAACAATGCCTTTAATGCCGAGATGATCCGCGAGCTGATCCTTGCTCTGGATGCGGTGCAGGCCGACGCAGGCCTGCGCTTTCTGATCCTGCGCGGGCGCGGAAAACATTTCAGCGCCGGTGCCGATCTGGCCTGGATGCAGCAATCGGCCGAGCTGGACTACAACACCAATCTCGACGACGCCCGTCACCTGGCTGAATTGATGTACAACCTGGCCAAGCTGAAAATGCCGACCCTGGCCGTCGTGCAAGGTGCGGCCTATGGTGGCGCGCTGGGACTGATCAGCGCCTGCGACATGGCCATCGGTGCAGACGACGCCCAATTCTGTTTGTCTGAAGTGCGTATTGGCCTGGCACCAGCCGTGATCAGCCCCTTCGTGGTGCAAGCCATCGGTGAGCGTGCAGCGCGGCGCTACGCCCTGACCGCGGAACGCTTCAGCGGCGAGCGTGCCCGCGAACTGGGGTTGCTGTCCGAGTGCTACCCCCTCGCCGAGCTTGAGCAACACATCGCCCGCTGGGTCGACAACCTGCTGCTCAACAGCCCGCAAGCCATGCGCTCGTGCAAGGACCTGCTGCGCGAAGTCAGCCATGGCGCGCCAACCCCGGCCATTCGCCGCTACTGCGAAAACGCCATTGCGCGGATTCGGGTCAGCCCTGAAGGCCAGGAAGGTTTGCGCGCCTTTCTGCAAAAACGTGCTCCCAGCTGGCAACCCGATCCATCGACTCAGGACCTGCGCCCATGACCGCACCTCTTCTTACCTGCGTGCTGATCGCCAACCGTGGCGAAATCGCCTGCCGGGTGATGCGCACAGCCAAAGCACTGGGCCTCTCGACCGTCGCGGTCCACAGCGCTACCGATCGTGATGCACGCCATTGCCGCGAAGCCGATACCTGCGTGGACCTGGGGGGCAGCAAGGCTGCCGACAGCTACCTGCGAATCGACAAAATCATCAGCGCGGCCAAGGCCAGCGGTGCTCAGGCCATCCACCCCGGCTACGGTTTCTTGTCGGAAAATGCCGACTTTGCTCGCGCCATTGAAGCCGCCGGGCTGATTTTCCTCGGGCCGCCCGCCAGCGCCATCGATGCCATGGGCAGCAAATCGGCAGCCAAAGCCTTGATGGAAGTGGCAGGCGTCCCCCTGGTCCCTGGTTATCACGGTGAAGCCCAGGACCTGGAAACCTTCCGCCTCGCCGCAGACCGCATCGGCTACCCGGTGTTGCTCAAAGCCACGGCAGGTGGCGGTGGCAAGGGCATGAAAGTGGTCGAAGACGTCAGCCAGCTGGCCGAGGCGCTGGCCTCTGCCCAGCGTGAGGCCCTGTCATCCTTTGGCGATGCACGGATGCTGGTCGAGAAGTACGTGCTCAAACCGCGCCATGTGGAAATCCAGATCTTTGCCGATCAGCACGGCAACTGCCTGTACCTCAACGAACGCGACTGCTCGATCCAGCGCCGTCACCAGAAAGTTGTAGAAGAAGCGCCAGCACCGGGCCTCAGTGCCGAGCTGCGCCAGGCCATGGGCGAAGCGGCCGTAAAGGCTGCGCAGACTATCGGCTATGTGGGTGCCGGTACCGTTGAATTTTTACTGGATGCGCGAGGCGAGTTCTTCTTTATGGAGATGAACACGCGCTTGCAGGTTGAGCACCCGGTCACCGAAGCCATTACCGGGCTGGACCTGGTGGCCTGGCAAATCCGCGTGGCACGGGGTGAAGCCTTGCCCATCACCCAGGCGCAAGTGCCGTTGCGCGGCCACGCCATCGAAGTGCGTTTGTACGCTGAAGACCCGAGCCATGATTTTCTGCCGCAAACCGGACGCCTTGAGGTGTATCGCGAATCCGCCGCAGGCCCGGGCAGACGGGTGGACAGCGGCGTCAGTGAGGGCGATGAGGTTTCACCTTTCTACGACCCGATGCTGGGCAAGCTGATTGCCTGGGGGGAAGACCGCGAACAGGCACGCTTGCGGCTGCTGGCAATGCTCGACGAGTTCGCCATTGGCGGGCTGAAAACCAATCTGAGCTTTTTGCGCCGAATCATCGGACACCCGGCCTTCGCCGCTGCTGAGCTCGATACCGGATTTATCCCGCGCTACCAGGAAGAACTGCTACCTGCTGCTCAGCCCTTGCCCACAGCCTTTTGGTCTGCTGCGGCCGAGGCCTTCCATCAAAGCCAGCCACCACAGATACGCGGCGATGACACGGCATCCCCCTGGTCAGCCAACAATGGCTTTCGCAGTGGCTTGCCGGCCCGCACCTTGTTGGCCCTGAACTGCAATGGCGAACAACAGGTCATCCACCTCAGTGGCAACACGGCCACTTTGCGTGATGAACAGTTAGTCATCGAGAAGGACGGCGTACGGCGTCAGCATTTGGCCATTCGCCGGGCTGACACCCTGTATCTGCGCTGGGATGCCGAGCTGCACGGCGTGCGCCTGCACGACCCGATTGCTGCCGTCGGCGCCAGCCACGTGGCCCAGGGCGGCCTCACAGCCCCAATGAACGGCAGCATCGTGCGGGTACTGGTCGAAGTGGGGCAGACCGTTGAGGCTGGCGCGCAACTGGTGGTCCTCGAAGCCATGAAAATGGAACACAGCCTGCGGGCACCCCACGGTGGCGTGATCAAAGCCTTGTTCTGCCTGGAAGGCGAGATGGTCAGCGAAGGCTCGGCCCTGGTCGAACTGGAATAAAAAAAGGCGGATACCGTTATCGGTATCCGCCTTTTTTGCAGCCGTTGACCGCTGTAGCTAGAACTTGGCCGTGGCTTGCACCACCACCCCGATAATGCGGCAGCGTTCATCCAGCAGGGTCTTTGGATAAGTCGGGTTAAGTGGCTTGAGGTAGCGTTGACCGCTTTCTTCGATCAACTGCCGGAAGGTCGTGGTCTCGGACTCCGGCGTCAGGGCAATGACCATCTTGCCCGGTACGGCCTCGATATCTGGATCAACCAGAATCATCATCCCCTGGCCGATGCTCAGCCCCACCTGCGACGTCATGGCATCACCCGTCACTTGCAGCCAGAACGCCGCGCCTTTGGCGTAGTGATCGCTGAGTTCGAAGATCGTACCGGGCGGCGCATAACCGACCTGCACTTTCTCGTGAACCTGCCCTGCCGTCACCCAGTCCCTGACCGGATAACGAAAAGCCGAAGTGATGTCATAGGTGTATTCGTCCGGGCCGGACGTATCGCCTGTACCACTGCGCTCCCGCACGACCAGGGCGACTTCAAGGTGCTCAAGCCCAAGGGCATGCAGCACGTTGTTCATCGTCTGCAAGTCGGGCTGACGGCGTTTATTGAGCCAATGGCCGACTCCGCCCTGGGAAGCCCCGACGCGTTCGGCAAGTTTTTCTTGCGTGAGTTTTAGCTCGCGCAATTTCGTTCTGACTAAAGCGATCCATTTATCCATCTGCCGAACAATACGGATTGATAACGCCGCAACAATACACACATTGTATTATTTACGATAAGCACTGAAATACTTTTTGTACTATTAATGTACTGCTGATTCGATTCGTCTCTCAAACGCAGGTAAATCATGACCCCAATAATAAAAATCCCGATACCGGCCGAGCCCGAAACCGAGCTCGAATCCTTGAAGGACTGCGCCGCAACCCAACGTGCGCTGGACTATTATTTGAAACCATCTGTTTCTCAGCACGTTTCAGAAAAGAAAGTGTTTCAGGTGTGCGATGGCCTGAGCCAGGAAGAAGCACTGGTCCACGCGTCAGATTACTTGCGATGCGCAATTGCCAGCACCCAGGGTGCAGTCGAGTATCAGCAAAGTGTTGAGCGTGACTTTCTGATGGGCATCCTGTTTTTCATGGAATCGTCCAAGCAGTTGGTCGACACGGCGATTGATGCACAGCAACTCTCTGCCCGCTGATGCAAAAAAAGGCGCTGGTTACCCGATACGAACACCAACGCCTTTTCCATCAAGCGTTCAGACGTTCCTGCGCGAGGCTGTCAGCAATGCTCGTGGTGTTGCGATCCTGGGCTTTGGCTCTTAGAAAGATCTGACGCAAGGTCTCACCAATGCCTTCGACGTGCTGACGGACCTGTTCGGGCGTTCCACCGTTGTACTCGTAGGAGACATCAATGATGCCGCCGGCATTGATTGCGTAATCAGGTGCATGCAGGCAGCCACGACGCCATAGCTCATCGGCATGGCTGGCTTTGGCCAGCTGATTATTGGCAGCACCGGCAATCACCGGGGCCTGCAGGAGCTGCAAGGTTTCATCGTTGATGATGGCGCCCATCGCACATGGCGAGAACACGTCAACGTCCAGCCCGTAGATGTCTTGTGCACTCACCGCGTGGGCGCCCAGTTCGTCGACTGCACGGCGCACGTTGGCCTCCTGAATGTCGTGGACCCACAGTTCGGCCCCCGCCTCCTTGAGTTGCCGGGCCAGGTCGAAACCCACTTGCCCAAGGCCCTGAATGGCCACCCGCAAGCCCGTGAGGTCGCTGCGACCCAGTCGCTGCAAGACGGCTTCGCGCAGGCCGATAAACACACCCAGGGCCGTTGCAGGGGACGGATCGCCACTGCGCGTGCCGCCACCCAGCTGCTCACGCGTGCCCGCTCCGACAACATGCCGGGTGCGCTGGCCCATCAGGGCCATTTCGGCGACACCGGTGCCAGAATCCGCCGCCGTGATGTAACGCCCTCCCATGCTCTCCACAAACCCGCCCATGGCCTGGAACAACGCTTCGCTCTTGTTCTTGCGCGGGTCACCAATAATCACCGCCTTGCCCCCGCCCAACGGCAACCCGGCCAGCGCCGACTTGTAGGTCATGCCACGGGACAGGCGCAGCACATCGTTCAAGGCTTGCTGTTCATCGGCATAAGGCCACATGCGGCAGCCGCCCAGGGCCGGGCCCAGACGCGTGTTATGCACTGCAATGATGGCCTTGAGGCCCGTGGCTTTGTCGTGGCAGAACTGGACTTGTTCGTGGTGATCGAATTCGGGGTGAGCAAAAATCGGCATTTCGTTCTCTCTCTTGTTTTAGCCCTGGAAGCACACCAGACCGAAAAGTCAGTATCTGACCCGACGCCCGGTACGCAGCAAAAGAGTGAAGGTTTTGCTTAGGAATTTTCTTTCTAAATTGCAGGAAATGATCTGCTAGTCTGCATGGATCATTCAAAAAAAATAAGAAATCAGACCCGTTCATGCAGATTAAATTAAGCGCCATCGACCGCAAGATTCTTCGCCTGTTGCAGCACAATGCCGACCTGTCTGCCGCCGAGGTGGCGGAACATGTGGAG
>JBILYW010000167.1:0-6867 GCA_044377555.1 Pseudomonas sp. | reverse complement strand
CGCACTCCAGAGGGACCGCGCCGCTTGCATCGCGAGCAAGCCCGCTCCCACAAGGCCCGCGCCGCCCCCCCTCAATACGGTCTCTGCGTTTAAACCACCACCCCCGCATCCGCCCGCAACCCCTGGGCCTCTATCGCACTGATCGCGCATTGTTCGTCGATGTCCGAGGTGTCGCCGCTGATCCCGATCGCGCCGATGACCTGCCCTTGCCCGTCACGAATCAACACCCCGCCCGGCGCAGGCACTACGTCGCTCTGCCCCATCCCGTTAAGCGCCGCGAAGAACGCCGGACGCTGTTGCGCATCCAGCGCCAGCAAGCGCGAGCCCTTGCCCAGCGCAACCGCACCCCAGGCTTTACCGATCGCAATGCTGGGGCGCAACAAGCTGGCACCATCTTCACGCTGCAACGCCAGCAAATGCCCACCCTCATCGAGCACCGCCACCGTCAACGGCGACGCGTTGATCTGGCGGCCTGCAGCCAGGGCCTGAGCGGTCAGGTTTAAAGCGACTTTCAAGGTTAAAGCACTCATGGTTGCCGTCCTCATCTTGTTATGGAAAGCCTTTCATACGCCTTTTCAAGCGATTTTCATGCAACCAATAGAACACAATAATAATTTAGTTTGTATACAATTTTTTAGAGACAAATATTAAAAACCCACCCATAAAGCCTGAATACAGGGCTTTCGACCGGCCAGTCATTGATTCGATAAAAGCCATTGACCTGCACACCGGAGCATGAATACACTCGCTCAACAGCCACTTGTATACAATTACAAAACGTAAGAGGCACAAAACAATGAGCAAAATGAGAGCAATCGAAGCCGCCGTTCTGGTGATGCGTCGCGAAGGTGTCGATACCGCATTCGGTATCCCGGGCGCCGCCATCAACCCGCTGTACTCGGCCCTGCAAAAGGTCGGCGGCATCGATCACGTCCTTGCTCGCCACGTGGAAGGCGCCTCGCACATGGCCGAGGGCTACACCCGCACCAAGGCCGGCAATATCGGCGTCTGCATCGGCACCTCAGGGCCTGCGGGCACGGATATGGTCACCGGGCTCTACAGTGCTTCTGCCGACTCGATCCCGATTTTATGCATCACCGGCCAGGCCCCCCGGGCGCGGATGCATAAAGAAGACTTCCAGGCCGTAGACATCACCGCCATCGTCAAACCCGTCACCAAGTGGTCCACCACCGTGATGGAGCCGGGCCAGGTGCCTTATGCCTTCCAGAAAGCCTTTTACGAAATGCGCTCCGGCCGCCCCGGCCCGGTGCTGATCGACCTGCCGTTCGATGTGCAAATGGCTGAGATCGAATTCGATATCGAGGCCTATGAGCCGCTGCCACTGGCCAAGCCATCGGCAACCCGGCTCCAGGCAGAAAAAGCCCTGGCCCTGCTCGATCAGGCCGAGCGCCCGCTGCTGGTCAGCGGCGGTGGCGTGATCAACGCCAACGCCAGCGACCTGCTGGTGGAATTCGCAGAGTTGACCGGCATCCCCGTGATCCCGACCCTGATGGGCTGGGGCACGATTGCCGACGATCACCCGCTGATGGTGGGCATGGTCGGCCTGCAAACGTCCCACCGTTACGGCAACGCCACCCTGCTCAAGTCCGACGTGGTACTGGGTATCGGCAACCGCTGGGCCAACCGCCATACCGGCTCGGTGGATGTCTACACCGAAGGCCGAAAATTCATTCACGTTGATATCGAGCCGACCCAGATCGGCCGCGTCTTCAACCCGGACCTGGGCATCGTTTCCGACGCCGGCGCCGCGCTCAAGGTATTCCTTGAAGTGGCACGGGAATGGAAAGCCGCCGGCAAACTGAAAAACCGCAGTGCCTGGCTGCAAGACTGCCAGCAGCGCAAGGCCACGATGCAGCGCAAGACGCACTTCGACAACGTGCCGGTCAAACCCCAGCGCGTGTACGAAGAGATGAACCAGGTGTTCGGCAAAGACACTTGCTACGTCAGCACCATCGGTTTGTCGCAGATCGCCGGCGCGCAGTTCCTGCATGTCTACAAGCCGCGCCACTGGATCAACTGCGGCCAGGCCGGCCCGCTCGGCTGGACCATTCCTGCGGCGCTGGGCGTGGTCAAGGCCGACCCGACCCGCAACGTCGTGGCACTGTCCGGCGACTATGACTTCCAGTTCATGATCGAAGAGCTGGCGGTGGGCGCACAGTTCAACCTGCCGTATATCCACGTGGTGGTGAACAACTCCTACCTGGGGCTTATCCGTCAGGCACAACGCGGTTTCGAGATGGACTACTGCGTGCAGTTGGCTTTCGACAACCTCAACGCACCGGAGCTCAACGGCTATGGCGTCGACCACGTCGCCGTCGTTCAAGGCCTGGGGTGCAAGGCCCTGCGCGTGTTCGAACCGGGTGAAATCCAGCCCGCCCTGCGCAAGGCCCAGGAGCTGATGAAAGAGTTCCGGGTGCCGGTGATGGTGGAAATCATCCTGGAGCGCGTGACCAACATTTCGATGGGCACCGAAATCAACGCCGTCAATGAGTTTGAAGATCTGGCGCTGGTGGGTAACGATGCCCCGACCGCTATCTCGATGCTGGATTAATTGACCGCCCCTCTCTTTCAGTGAGAGGGGCCACTTTTTTGCAGGAGTTCACCATGCCGCGTTTTGCCGCCAACCTGTCCATGCTGTTCACCGAACAGGATTTCCTTGTCCGTTTTCAAGCGGCTGCCAACGCTGGTTTCCACGGCGTTGAGTACCTGTTTCCTTACGACTACAGCTCGGCCGAGATCAAGGCCCAACTCGATGCCAACCAACTGACCCAAGTACTGTTCAACCTGCCGGCCGGTGACTGGGCCAAGGGTGAACGCGGCATTGCCTGCCACCCGGACCGGGTTGAAGAGTTCCGTGCCGGGGTCGACCTGGCCATCGCCTATGCCCAGGTACTGGGCAACGACCAGATCAACTGCCTGGCGGGGATTCGCCCACAAGGCACAGACGAGGCGCTGATCGAAAAAACCTTCGTCAGCAACCTCAAATACGCGGCCGACAAGTTGCAGGCGGCGGGCATCAAGCTGGTCATGGAGTCGATCAACACCCTCGACATCCCGGGCTTTTACCTGAACAACACGAAACAGGCCCTGGCCATTCAGGACAAAGTCGGCAGCGCCAACCTGTTCCTGCAATACGACATCTACCACATGCAAATCATGGAAGGTGATCTCGCCCGCACCCTGCAAACCCACCTGGCGCAGATCAACCATGTCCAGCTGGCCGATAACCCCGGCCGCCACGAACCGGGTACCGGCGAAATCAACTACCGCTTCCTGTTCGAGCACCTGGACCGCATCGGCTATCAGGGTTGGGTCGGCTGTGAATACAAGCCGCTGACCAGCACCGAAGCGGGCCTTGGCTGGCTCAAAACCCATAACGCGGTGTAACTCTGTGGGAGCGGGCTTGCTCGCGATGGCAACGACGCGGTGCACCTGTCACTCCACAGCGACCCCATCGCGAGCAAGCCCGCTCCCGCATCAGCCCACCTGCTCTGAATTGCCTTAAGAAAAACAAGAGGATTTGTCATGGCTAAAATCGGATTTATCGGCACAGGCATCATGGGTTCGCCTATGGCCAGCAACCTGCAAAAGGCCGGGCACAGCCTGTTTTTGTCCACCCACCACGGCGCCGCTCCGGCCGATCTGGTAGCCGCCGGCGCGATCGCCCTGGCCAGCCCGCGAGAAGTGGCCCAGGAAGCCGAATTCATCATTGTCATGGTGCCGGACACCCCTCAGGTCGAAGACGTGCTGTTCCGTGAAGACGGCATCGCCGCGGGCCTGAGCCCGAACAAGGTGGTGATCGACATGAGTTCGATCTCGCCCACCGCGACCAAAACCTTCGCCGCAAAAATCAACGCCAAGGGCGCGCAGTACCTGGACGCTCCGGTGTCCGGCGGTGAAGTCGGCGCCAAGGCCGGCAGCCTGAGCATCATGGTCGGTGGCGACGAAAAAACCTTCGCCCGCGCCCTGCCCCTGCTCCAGAGCATGGGCAAGAACATCACCCTGGTGGGCGGTAACGGCGACGGTCAAACCGCCAAAGTGGCGAATCAGATCATCGTTGCCCTGAACATTCAGGCAGTGGCCGAAGCCCTGGTGTTTGCCGCGAAAAACGGCGCCGACCCGGCCAAGGTTCGCGAGGCCTTGATGGGCGGTTTTGCCTCGTCAAAAATCCTCGAAGTACATGGCGAGCGCATGATCAAGGGCACCTTCGACCCCGGATTCCGCATCAGCCTGCACCAGAAGGACCTCAACCTGGCCCTGGCCGGTGCCCGTGAGCTGGGGATCAACCTGCCCAACACCGCCAACACCCAACAGGTGTTCAGCACCTGCGCGGCCATCGGTGGCAGCAACTGGGACCACTCGGCGCTGATCAAGGGCCTGGAACATATGGCCAACTTCTCGATTCGCGACAAGTAGTCTGCGCGACTTCTGCAGAGAAACTTCAATCGTGGGAGCGAGCCTGCTCGCGAACGGCGTTCGCGAGCAGGCTCGCTCCCACCCATAGTTTCTACAGGGTTTACGGGTTCCAACCGCCACACTGCGTAGCTATCACCATGAGCTCACATCCCTGTCCCGACTGGGCGACTGCCCTGTGCGCCGGTTTCAGCCAAATCTTCCTTCAACGCCATCCACTGTGCGGCGTGATGTGCCTGCTGGCGATTTTGCTCAGTGCGCCCACCCTGCTCGGTGGCGCCTTGCTGGGCGGTGTTGCGGGGCTCCTTACCGCGCAACGCCGCGACTACCCCAAAGCCGAACGCCAGGCAGGTCTCTACAGTTACAACGGCATCTTGCTGGGGTTGCTATTGAGCCACCAACTGGAATGGTCGGCCCTGCTACCCTTGTTGATTATCGCGAGCGCCGGGTTGAGCACCATGCTCGTCCACCAATGGTTGAAACGCGCCGCCCACGGGCAAAGCCTGATGGCCTATACCGCGCCGTTCGTGGCTATTGGCTGGATTTTGCTGCACGTCAACAACGCCTCTGCTACTGCCTTGAACCACGATCAGACCGTCAACAGCCTGACGCTGATACAAGGCCTGTTCAAAGGCGTGGCCCAAGTCATGCTGTTGCAGCATCCGATTGCCGGGCTGCTGATTGTGCTCGGGCTGTGGCTAAGCAGTCGGCGAGCTGCACTGTGGGCACTCACGGGGTCATTGGCCGGCCTGATGTTTGGCCTGTATCAACAGGATACGGCCGCCGCCTTGAACGGGCTCACAGGCTACAACCCGGCCCTGGCCGCCATGGCCCTTTGCCAGCAACGCCGCCACCCCTGGCTGCCCTTGATCGGCATCTTCGTCACTCTGCTGCTCGCACCCGGCTTTGGCGCCCTGGGGCTCCCCCCCCTGACCGCGCCGTTTATCCTCAGTTGCTGGCTGGTACACGCCAGCGCACGAATACTCAGCCCTGCACGAGAACAATGCAGGTTGCGCATTGAGCGTTAATACTCGAACCTTCTGACATTTGGGCATCGAGCAACCTGCATGGATAACAAGGATTGGCGCCAACGCCTGTATGTCATGGTCTTTCAGGCCGACACCCCCGCCGGGCGCCGTTTTGACACCGCACTGCTGCTGATCATCCTGTGCAGCCTAGTGGTCGTGGTGCTCGACAGCATCAACAGCATCCATCGCAACTACGCCGATCTGCTGGCCTACATCGAGTGGGGCTTCACCTTTGTGTTTGCCATCGAGTACGGTCTGCGCCTGTATTGCTCGCCCAAACCGCTGCGTTACGCCTTCAGCTTTTACGGGCTGGTGGATTTGCTGGCCATCGTGCCGGGGATTCTGGCGATCTATTACAGCGACGCGCAGTACCTGCTGATCATCCGCATCATCCGTATGCTGCGGATTTTCCGGATTCTCAAGCTGCGGCCCTACCTGAGCCAGGCCAACTACCTGCTCTCGGCCCTGCGCGGCAGCAAGCAAAAAATCATCGTGTTTCTGGTCAGTGTCTCGACCCTGGTCACCGTGTTCGGCAGCCTGATGTACGTGGTGGAAGGGCCGGAGAACGGCTTCACCAGCATCCCGGTGAGCATTTACTGGGCCATCGTTACCCTGACGACTGTCGGCTTCGGTGACATCGTGCCCAAGACGGTACTGGGGCAAGTCATCTCGGCCATGGTAATGATCACCGGCTACTCGATCATTGCCGTGCCCACCGGGATCTTCACCGCCGAATTGGCCAACGCCATGCGCGGCGAACAACTCAAGCATGACTGCCCCACATGCAAAAAGAACAGCCACGAACAATCGGCGTCTTTCTGCTCGAGATGCGGCAATGCCCTCTTTACCAAAAAGACATAAGCAAAGTGCTTTTTAATCTTTTAAGGACTAAACGCCAGCCGCTATAGTTGCTGGCAATATGCCCCCTATAACAAGGAATGCGCAGTGAACAAACTTTTTAGCGCCTCGATCCTGGCCGCTGGCCTGGCCCTCAGCAGCATCGCTCATGCAGCTGCACCGCCGCCTCTGCTGAACGTGTCCTACGACGTGATGCGCGATTTCTACAAGGACTACAACGCTGCCTTCCAGAAGCACTGGGAAGCCGAGCACGGCAACAAGCTCAATATACAAATGTCCTTTGGCGGTTCCAGCAAACAGGCTCGTTCGGTTATCGACGGCCTGCCGGCTGACGTCATCACCATGAACATGGCCACCGACATCAACGCCCTCGCCGACAACGGCAAGCTGGTCCCGGAAAACTGGGTGACCCGCCTGCCGGACAACAGCGCACCGTTCACCTCCGCCACGGTGTTTATCGTGCGCAAAGGCAACCCCAAGGCCCTGAAAGACTGGCCGGATCTGCTCAAGGACGGCGTGGGAGTCATCGTACCCAACCCGAAAACCT
>JBILYW010000166.1:0-6897 GCA_044377555.1 Pseudomonas sp. | reverse complement strand
TCGATGAAACCCGGCATTTCGGCCAGGCTGCCGCCCGCTGCCATATCACCCAGCCCACCTTGTCCATGCGCTTGCGCAGCCTCGAACAAGAGCTCGACCTGCAACTGGTCAATCGCGGTCAGCGTTTTGAAAGCTTCACCGCCCCCGGCGAGCGCGTACTGGCCTGGGCCCGCACCGTGCTGGCCGCCTATGACGGCCTGCAAGCCGAAGCGGCCGCCTGCCGCGGAAACCTGATCGGCACCTTGCGCCTGGGGCTCGTTCCGCTGTCGAGCTTTGATCCCCTGCCTTTATTGCAGCGTTTGCACCAGGCGCATCCCGAGTTGCGCTTCGAGTTATCGGCGCTCAGCTCCGAGCAAATCCTTGAACAGCTGGCCAGCAATCGGCTGGACGTGGGCGTGTCCTACCTTGAGCGCCTCGATCAGGAACGCTTTGATTCACTCGCCCTCGGCGAAACCCGTATGGGCCTGCTGTATGACCAGCGGTATTTCAGCTTTGGCGATCAGCCGTTGAGCTGGGAAGCACTGATTGCGTTGCCGTTGGGCCTGCTCAGCAGCGGCATGCACTTTCGCCAGTCCATCGACCACAACTTCCACAGTCGCGGCCTCACCCCGCAACCGCTGCTGCAAACAGATGCCGTTCATCAACTGTTACAAGCTGTCCACGGCGGGCTGTGCTGCGCTGTGATGCCCCTTGAGGGCGGCCTGGAAGCATTGACCGATCACCTGCGCCTGCACCCCATTGAAGACGCACGCACCTTGGCCCGGTTGGGCTTGATCATGCGTCGTGAAGCACCGCGCTCAGCCTTGGCCGAAGCCTGCTTCGCGTTCTATCAGAAATCACCAGACCACTCTTGATCGACGCCATCTATCAATAGATCAGCACTAGCGATTAGACGCGACAGAGTGTCGCGCCTAGGCTTAGGGCTGGATTGATAGTCGGTACTGCCTTATGAACGCCAAGCGCCCCCTGTGCGCGGCGCCCGCCTCTGCTACGCCCGCGCCTGCCGCCAGCCAGAATTACGACTACGTCACCCTGGACCACAGCGTCGGGGCGCAAACAGCCTTGGCCGAAGAAGTCGCGCTGGCGATTGCCTACAACGGCATCAGCCAGGCCGTGATGCTGGTCACGCCCACTGATCTTGAAGATTTCATCGTCGGGTTCAGCCTGGGCAGCGGCATCATCCAGGACGCCAGTGAAATCTACGACCTCAAGCTCACGGGCGCAGGTTCGGCCCATTACGCACAAGTCGAAATCGCCAGCCGGGCGTTCTGGAACCTCAAGCAGCAACGCCGCCAGCTGGCCGGCACCAGCGGCTGCGGTTTATGCGGCGTAGAAGCGGTCGAACAAGCCCTGCCGGACCTCAAGGTGCTGCCCGGCGCGCCATTGCCGCCGGCCCCGTGGCTTGACGGTTTGCGCCAGCGCATCAGTGATTTTCAGCCATTGGGCCAGCACTGTGGCGCAGTACACGCGGCGGTGTACATGGACGGCCAGGGCCAGTTGCTGATGGGCCGTGAAGACATTGGTCGGCATAACGCCCTTGATAAGTTGATCGGTGCGCTGGTACGCCAAAACATCGATCTGACCGGCGGCGCGGCGATTGTCACCAGCCGATGCAGCCTTGAGCTGATTCAAAAAGTGTTGCGCGCCGGCATCCAGACCCTGATCAGCCTGTCCTCGCCCACGGGCCTGGCGCTGCAATGGGCCCGCCGCCACAACCTCAACCTTATTCATCTGCCACAAAAAAGCGCGCCCAGGGTGTACAGCCCCGCGCAGGAGAGCCAACCGTGAGCACACATCATCAAGCCGACAAAACCCCGACTCCCCGCTATAAGCCCTACAAGGGCCCGGCCGGTGGCTGGGGCGCGCTGATCAGTGTGGCGCAGGCCTGGTTGACCAGTGACAACGCGCTGAAAAACCTGCGCATGATGCTCAAGACCAACCAGCACGGCGGCTTCGACTGCCCGGGTTGCGCCTGGGGCGACTCGCCGGAAAGCGGCCTGGTCAAATTTTGCGAAAACGGCGCCAAGGCAGTGAACTGGGAAGCAACCAAGCGCCGGGTAGATGCCGCGTTTTTCGCCAAACACAGCGTCAGCGCGCTGCTGGAGCAAAGCGATTACTGGCTCGAGTATCAGGGCCGCCTGACCGAGCCGATGAGCTACAACCCTGAGACCGACCGCTATACCCCCATCAGCTGGGATGCCGCGTTCGCCTTGATCGCCAGGCATTTGCTCAACCTGTCCAGCCCCAACGAAGCCGAGTTCTACACCTCGGGTCGGGCCAGCAACGAGGCGGCGTATTTGTATCAACTGTTTGTGCGCTCCTTCGGCACCAACAACTTCCCGGACTGCTCGAACATGTGCCACGAGGCCAGTGGCGTGGCGCTGGCGCAAAGCATCGGGGTGGGCAAAGGCACGGTGACTTTCGATGACTTCGAGCACGCCGATGCGATTTTCGTACTGGGGCAAAACCCCGGCACCAATCACCCGCGCATGCTTGAACCCCTGCGCGAAGCGGTAAAACGCGGCGCCCAGGTGGTGTGCGTCAACCCGCTCAAAGAACGCGGTCTCGAACGCTTCCAGCACCCGCAGCACCCACTGGAAATGCTCACCAACGGTGACCGCCCGACCAACACCGCCTACTTGCGTCCGGCGCTGGGCGGCGACATGGCGCTGTTGCGCGGCATGGCCAAGTTCCTGTTGCAGTGGGAGCGCGATGCCCAGGCCGCCGGCGAGCCGCCAGTGTTCGACCACGCCTTTTTGAATGAGCACACCGCAGGCATTCTGGACTACATCTCCAGCCTCGATGACACCTCCTGGGATCACCTCGTGGAGCAGTCGGGCCTGACCCTGGAGGACATCGAGCGCGCCGCACGCATGTACCTCAAGGGCAAGAACGTCATCATGTGCTGGGCCATGGGCATCACCCAGCACCGGCACTCGGTGCAGACCATCCAGGAAATCGCCAACCTGATGCTGCTGCGCGGCAACATCGGCCGCCCCGGCGCCGGTCTGTGCCCGGTACGCGGCCACAGTAACGTGCAGGGCGACCGCACGATGGGAATCAACGAGCGCCCGCCGGTGGCCTTTCTTGACGCCCTGGAGCGCCGCTTCCAGTTCAAGGTGCCGCGTGATAACGGGCACAACGTGGTTGAAGCCATCCACGCCATGCTTGAGGGCCGCGCCAAGGTGTTTATCGGGCTGGGCGGCAACTTCGCCCAGGCCACTCCGGACAGCCCGCGCACCGCACAAGCGCTGCGCAATTGCGACCTGACCGTACAGATCAGCACCAAGCTCAACCGCAGCCACCTGATGCACGGTAAGGAAGCACTGATTTTGCCGTGCCTGGGCCGTACCGACATCGACCTCCAGGCCGAAGGCCCGCAAGCGGTCACGGTGGAAGACTCCTTCAGCATGGTCCACGACTCCAATGGCCAGTTGCAGCCGCTGTCGAACCAGATGCGCTCCGAGCCCTCGATCATTGCCGGTATCGCCGCCGCCACACTGGGCACGCATCCGATTGACTGGAACTGGGCGGTGGCCGACTACCGGCGCATTCGCGAACTGATCGCCGACACCATTCCCGGCTTCAAGGACTTCAACACCCGGCTACAGCATCCGGGCGGCTTCTATCTTGGCAACTCGGCCGGTGCACGGCAGTGGAACACGCCATCCCAGCGCGCCAACTTCCGGCCCAACGCACTGCCGCGTGACCTGGTGGACGCCCGCACCCGGGCCACCGGCCAACTGCCCGACCTGATCATGCAGTCGATGCGCTCCCACGATCAGTACAACACCACCATTTATGGCCTTGATGACCGCTACCGCGGGGTCAAGGGCCAGCGCGACGTGCTGTTCGTCAACGAAGCCGACATCATCCGCCTGGGCTTCAAGCCGGGGCAGAAAGTCGACATCGTTTCGATCTGGAATGACAGCCACGAGCGCCGGGTCAAAAACTTCACCCTGCTGGCGTTCGACATACCGGCTGGGCAAGCGGCGGCTTACTACCCTGAGGTCAACCCGCTCGTGCCGCTGGAAAGCACCGGCGATGGCAGTCACACACCTACCTCCAAGTTCGTCGCCATTTGCCTGGAGGCAGCCAGCCCGTCGAAGCTGATTGTGGCCAAGGCTGGCTGATCCAAAAAACAGGCACAAAAAAGGCCGTTTCCCTTCAGAAACGGCCTCACCGAACTAGTTAACAGACCGTCGAAAAACCAATAAGTTCCCCAGCTAAAACAACAACTTATAGAATTGTGTACAACTCGTGTTACTCGTCGGATTTCGATTGTCACCACCCTCCTTCAGCCTCAGGATCGCGCCGTCATCTCCTTGAGGCTCATCTATGAAGCTCACCTCGATTCTCTTGTTGTCCCTTGGCCTGGTCAGTGGCGTTGCCTCGGCCGGTGGCACCACCGAAGCCGGTGTAGGCGGCGCATTAGGTGGGGTTCTTGGCGCCGTTGTTGGCCAACAGCTCGGCGGCTCGACCGGTTCTGCAATTGGCGCAGGTGTTGGTGGCGCGGCAGGTAGTGCCGTGGGTGCCGACAAACGCAGCCGTGGCGAAGCGGCCATTGGCGGCGCACTGGGCGCTGCAGGCGGCAACGTGCTGGGCCGCAGTGTCGGCGGCGGCACTGGCGCTCTGGTCGGCTCAGCAGCCGGCGGTGGTGCTGGCGGTGCGCTGGGTAACTACATGGGCAATAAAAGCGATAGCGACGATCGCCGTTATCGTGACCGCGATAACCGTCGCTACTACCGCGACGACCACCGTGGCCGTGGTCACGCGTACGGCCATCGCAAGAACAAGCATCGTCACGACGACTGATGTGTACAACGGGAGCCGCAAGGCTCCCGTTTTTTTTGGGCTTACCCCTGCCCTCGTCAAATTGTTTCAATGCATTACGCCCGCCTGTTCAGGCGCCCATCATGCAATCTGCATGCACCGGCAAAACCAACAGTTTCCAAGTCATTGAAAGTTATGGATATGCCAACAGGCACACTGTTGGCATATCCCCTGCAATCTCCTGAATGAACGCTGCACTTCCTACCATTCAGGAGCACAACAACAATGATCGGGACAACTGAGCACTATCCCGCTGCCCTGCAAGACTCCTCCGGCCACTCAGGTGTTTCCTGGGCCGCCATCTTTGCAGGCGCCGCCACCGCTGCCGCGCTATCCCTGCTGCTGCTCATGCTGGGCGCAGGCCTTGGCTTTTCCGCCGTCTCGCCCTGGGCCAATGAAGGTATGGGCGCCAAGGGCCTGGGCATTACGGCCATCATCTGGCTGGCCGTCACCCAGATCATTGCTTCAGGCATGGGCGGTTACCTGGCCGGTCGCCTGCGGGTCAAGTGGTCCAACATGCATGGCGATGAAGTCTACTTTCGCGACACCGCACATGGCTTTCTGGCCTGGGCCGTGGCTACGCTGGTAACCGCTACCCTGATTGCCGGCTCGGTCAGCAGCGTGATTGGCAGCGGCGTTCAAGCCGGTGCTAGCGTCGCTTCAGGTGCCACATCAGCGATCAGCAGTGCAGCCGGCAGCGCCGCCTCCAGCAATGCTGCCAAAGGTTCGGACTACTTTATCGACACCCTGTTTCGCGATGATCGCGGTGCGGGTGTCAGTGAAGACGCCGCCCACGGCACCGTTGCCCGTATCTTCGCCCACAGCCTGGTCAATGACGGCCAACTGAGCAGCGAAGACCGTACTTACCTGGCCCAAATCATCGCCCAGCGCACCAACCTCAGCCAGCCTGAAGCCGAGCAACGGGTCGATCAGGTATACGCCAAGGCCCATCAGGCAGTTGAAGACGCCAAGGTAAAAGCCAAGGAAGCCGCTGACACCGCAGCCAAAGTCGCCGCCTGGTCCACCCTGTGGATGTTTATCACGCTGCTGATCGGGGCATTTTTTGCCAGCCTGTGCGCCACCTTTGGCGGGCGTCGCCGCGATGCCGTGACGTATCTGACACCCACCACCACAACCCCGCTGGTTTAACTCGGGCTACTTGCTGACTGGAGAATAAAATGCGCTCACTACTGCTGTTTTTCCTCGGTATTCCAATTCCGATCATCATCCTGATTGCGTTGTTTGTTCACTGATAACAGTGCCCAAACCCAAGCGACGGCCTTCCTTGCGAAGGCCGTTTTGCTTGCGGCGACTCAAACCGGCAAGCAGGTGGTGGACTTGATCTCTGACAACGCCACGATGGAGTTCACTTCCTGGATGCCCGGCACCATGGACAGTTTTTCGAAGAAAAAACGCTCATAGGCTTCGATATCGGCAGTCACGATACGCAGCAAAAAGTCCACCGAACCCATCAGCACATAACACTCCAGCACCTCGGGAAAACCGCGAATCGCATCGGTGAATTCGGTGAAGTTGGAGCGTCCGTGGGCATTGAGTTTGATCTCGGCAAAAATTTGCGTGTTGAGACCGATTTTCTTGCGATCCAGCAAGGTCACCTGCCCGCGGATAATTCCCTCATCCTTCATCCGCTGGATACGTCGCCAGCAGGGTGATTGCGACAACCCCACTTTTTCAGCGATCTGTGCACTGGACAACGAAGCGTCCTCTTGCAGCAGCGCCAAAATGCGTCGATCGTAAGCGTCCAGTTCGCCATGCATAAAAACACCTTTAAATTGATAATTAACGACTTGAACAAGTCTATTTATCGCTAATTCAAAACATCTTAGATAAAAAATTTCTCCAGCGACGTGTAAATATTTCTCCAGCCTGAACAGGAGCTATTGCATGCCGCATCTGGAAATCGTCAACCACTCACCACGCCCCGACGTCTGGGCCAGCAATGCAGCCCCCTGCCCGGTGATCTACCGTATCCAGGCGGACGCCGATGCCGATGTGCTGTGCCGGGTGCTAAACCTGTTTGCCCTGCAGCAACTGATCCCGCAA
>JBILYW010000006.1:0-19002 GCA_044377555.1 Pseudomonas sp. | reverse complement strand
TGGGCCAGTTTTTGTGCGATGGACACGTCGTACTCTTCAATCACGCGGGTGATGAACGATCGCCGAAAGTCGTGGGGCATGATGTCGACCCCTACCTGCCTGCCCCGCTGCTTGGCGATGTAGTAGATCGCATGTTTGGTAATGCGTTCGCGGGTGATGTGGTTGCCGCGACGGATACGGTTAAACAGGAACTCGTCATCACCGACGCCCTCGGGCAGGTTCGCCCGGCGAAACGCCAGCCACGCTTCAAGCTTTTCAAAGGCCCAGGCCGGGGCGAATTTGATCAGTTCCTTATTGCCCTTGCCCAGCACCTGCAAGCTGCGCTGTTCGACATCGACCTGGCAAAGATCCATGTTCACCGACTCGGACTTGCGCATCCCGGAGCCATACAGAATCGCAATGATCGCCGCATCCCTGAGCCCTTGTGGCCGCGGGTCTGCCCCACAGACATCCATCAATTCGCGAATCAGGTTCCGTCGCAGGTTGCGCCCCTTGATCAGGCGTGATCCCCCGCCGGCCTTGACCGCGCGCACCTTGAGCAAATGATCCTGGGTGATCAGGTTTTGCTGCCAGGCCTGGTTCATTACCCCGCGAATGGCGTTGACGTACAACGACGAGGTATTGGGCGCATAACCGTCCTCGCGCAACGCAGCCACCAGCGCCGTGATATGCCCGGGTTGCAAGTGATGCCAGGGGAATTGATCGATCGCGACATCTTCAACCCCCAGGCGATCTGCCGCGTCCTGCAAGACATAACGCATGGTCTGGCGGCTGGACGGCGCAAGGCGCTGAAGGTAAAGCGCCACAGGGGCTTGAACCTGATTTAACTCAATGGCTGAAACCAGCGTTACTGCAGGGTCAATAGTCGACAAAACCAATCTCGTACGGGCTGAAACACACCGTAATATAACCCATAGTCATGTTTTTCCCGTGCACTTATAGCGAATTGCCTAGCGTTCAAACCCCCGCGCCAGCATCAGGGCCACACCCAGCAGCATCAGCGCCGTGGCCCGTTGCAGCAGCACCTGGCGGGACGGACTTTGCAGCACCCGGCGAATGCGCTGACCGAAGTAGCAATACAGGCAGCCGCTGGCGAACTGCAACAGCAAAAAGGCCAGCCCCAGCACCACCAGGTCCTGCGCCCGGGTAGCACTGCCCTGCCCGGCGAACTGCGGGAACACGGCACTGAACATGACGATGGTCTTCGGGTTGGAAAAACCGGTGAGCAGGCCCTTGCCGAAACGCCCCTTGAAACCGCGGTCCAGGGTTGTAGTGCGATCCAGCGCCAGCCCATTGCTGTTCCATTGGCGGTACGCCAGATACAGCAGATAGGCCACGCCGACATACTGGAGCGCGCGACTGATCAACGGATTGCCCTTGATCAGCTCGGCAAACCCCACGGCAAAAATCAGAATCGACACCAGATACGCCGCACTGGCGCCCAGTTGCACCGGCATGGAGCGCTTCAAGCCCTCCTGCATGCCAAAGCCCATCAGCAGCAGGGTCATCGGCCCGGGGCTGAAGGTCATGGTGGCGCAGAAGATAAGAAAGTAAGAAAAGGAAACGAGTGTCAGTTGTGTGGCCATTGCGATCATTACATCCCGGAATCAGCGCTCGAACCTGTACGAGCGACGCGCCAGTCTAGGCAGGAGGCGTCTGGATGGGCAGATGAACCCCCTGCAAACTTTACCGACCTTTACTGGTAGCATGACCGGTAAAGTACGAGGCCTTGCATGCACCTACCTACCGTTTCGTTCCAACCCGGCATACCCAAGGTCCAGCAAATTGTCGATGCTCTGGGCCTGGCCATCGACCAGGGGGTGTTCAGCCCCGGCAGTAAATTGCCCTCTGCCCGGGTCATGACCCAACACTGGGGCGTCAGCAAGTTCACCCTGATTGAGGCGCTGGATCGCTTGCGCGGGCAAGGCCGGATTACCTCCAGTCAGGGGCTGGGCTACTTTGTTGCGACTAAAACACCCCCCGCCAGACGCGCCATGGGACTTGACCTGTTACCGCAGGATTTGAGCAGTGTATTGCGCCGTTCGCTGACCGGCGCCAGCGGTGCCTTGCGTCCCGGGAGCGGGCATTTGCCTGAAAGCTGGCTGGAGTCCAGCGCCATTCGCGCCAACGTGCGCCAGCTCAGTCGCTCCCCGGCCTTGCGCCTGACCGGTTATGGCGATCCTGCGGGCTTTCTGCCATTGCGGCTGGCATTGCAGCAGAAGCTGTTGAGCCAGGGCATGGATGTCGGCATCGAGCAGATCATTACGACGGCCAATACCGTGCAGGCACTGGACATGCTGCTGCGCCTGCGGGTGCGCCCCGGCGATACGGTGCTGCTGGACATGCCGTGCTATTTCAACTTCCACGCCAACCTGGCCTTGCACGGCGTGCGCGTCGTGACCCTCGAGCGCACCGCCCAAGGGCTTGACCTGCACGCACTTGAGAGCCTGTTCATCCAGCACCGGCCGACGCTGTACCTGACCACCGGCCTGTTGCATAACCCGACCGGCCATTCTTTTACACCGAGCCAGGCATACGGGCTGCTGGAACTGGCCAAGCGTTATGAGTGCTCGATTATCGAAGACGATCTCTACGGTGACCTGCACCCCGAACCGCCCCCGCGTCTGGTAGCGCTGGCGGGTGTAGAACAAGTGACCTACCTGAGCGGTTTCTCCAAGACCCTCAGTGCCAACCTGCGGGTGAGCTTTGTGGTGGCCTCGCCGCAGATGGCGGCCGAGCTGACCCAGATGAAGCTGATGTGTGGCGGGATCACCTCGGAGATGCTCGAGCAGGTGGTGTGTTCGATGCTCAACGACGGCACCTATCACAAACACCTAAAGCGCGTGGTGCAAGGCCTTCTGGCCAGTGGTGCGCGGGTGGCCGGGTGGCTGCAGTGGCTGGGCTTCACGTTGAGCGTGCCCTGGGCGGGCGGCATGTTTATCTGGGCCACCCTGCCTGCCGGGCTGGATGCCGAAACCCTGGCACAGCAGGCGCTTGCCCGTGACCTGGTGCTCGCGCCGGGAGTGCTGTTCGGTTTTGATCCCGAGTTGCGCCGCAGCATGCGCTTCAACGTGGCCCATACCGACACACCCGCGGTCATGGCTGCCTTCGAGGCGTTGCTGGCTAACGCAATTTGAGCGGGTCCACCAGCCCGGCCGCGATGGCCATGCCCACCAGGTCCGGCAAGTGCTGCGCCTGCATCCGCTTCATTACCCGGGAACGATACAGGTCGATGGTTTTGGGGCTCACTGCCAACTGCTCGGCAATTTCCCGGGTGGTGTAGCCCTTGACCAGGGGCAGGAATACATCCCGCTCACGGGGCGTCAGGCTCTGCAGGCGAGCGTCGAGTCGGGTCTGCTCCTGGCTGGCGGTTTGCTGCGTGTTACCGCCACTCAGTGCCTGTTGCACGCTGTCGAGCAGCAGCTGCTGGTTATAGGGCTTCTCGATAAAGTCATGGGCGCCCGCCTTGAATGCACGTACCACAATAGGCACATCGGCATGACCGCTGACAAAAATCACCGGCATCTTGATGCCGCGTTCTTGCAACGCCTGTTGCACGTTGAGACCTCCCATGGCCGGCATGCGCACATCCAGTACCACGCAGGCGCTGAGCGCAGGGTCACAGGCTTCCAGAAAGGCCTGGCCACTGGTAAACGCCAGCGCATTCAGGCCTACGGATTCCAGCAACCAGACCGTCGAATCAAGCATGCCCTGATCGTCATCCACCACGTACACCACAGTTTTCATGTTTATTCTCTTGTTGGTTTGAGTGACGCCATCAGGGGCAATGTGCAGCACATCATTAAACCTTCGGGCCGTGGCCGGGCGTCCAGTTCACCGCCAAAACCTTCGATGATGCTGCGGCTCATCGACAAGCCCAGCCCCAGGCCATCCACCTTGCTGGTGTAAAACGGCGTAAACAGCTGTTCAAGTTGCCCGGCACTCACGCCCGGCCCCTGATCCTGCACGCTGATGTGCAACACCCCGGCCAGTGCTTGCGCCTGCAAGGTAATTCGTGAGGGCTGGCCCGGATGTTGTTCGGTATTGGCGTCTATGGCATTGCGCAACAAATTGAGCAACACCTGCTCCAGCAGCACCCGGTCGGCATACACCGGCGCCAGCGTGTCCGGTAATTGCTGCTCGATGCTCACGTTGCGCTCACGGGCTTCCCAGGCACACAGGCTCACGGCCTGACGCACCACCTCGCTGACATCCAGCGCCTGCAGGTTGCGTCGGCCCTTGCGCAAAAACCCCCGCAGCCGCTTGATCACTTCAGCGGCATGGTTGGCATGCAGGTTGATCCGTTCCAGCCCCCGGGCCACCCGCTCTACAGCCTCGGGGTTAGTGTCCAGGGTTTGCAGGTAACGCTGGCTGGCGTTGGCGTAATTGACCACCGCCGCCAGCGGCTGATTGATTTCGTGGGCAATGCCGGACGCCAGCTCCCCCAGGGTGATCAGCCGCGCCGTGTGGGCCATCTCGTCCTGATGATGACGCTGCTGGGCTTCACGCAATTCCCGTTCGCGCATGTCCCGGGCGACCAGCGAGAAGAACCGCTCGCCGGCCGTTGAACGATGGGCCAGCAACAGCAGCGACACCGGTACCGAAGGTTCGCCGTTCAATGGCAACAAACGGGTTTCACTGCTCCACAAGCCATGCTGCTCGGCACTGCTCCAGCCGCTGGATTCCAGCGTCGCCAGGGCCTGGGCGGGCAAAAACGCGGTCAGCGCAGGCATGCTCTGTGCAGGCTGCAAGCCGAGGATGCGGCGAGCGGCCGGGTTGAGGTAAGACACCCCGCCTGCCGGGTCAATAAACAACACCGGGTCGGGGTTGGCTTCTACCACATCGGCCAGTCGCCGCTTGTTTTCTTCGGCCTGAATGCGCGCGGTGATATCCCGCGACACGCTGACCACTTCCACCACGGCCCCGGTATAGGTTTCACGTATTGCCCGGCTGGCAGTTTCAAACCACAGGTAATGCCCCGCTTGATGGCGAATGCGATACGTCATGGTGTGATAACCGTCCAGCGCCAGCGCATCGCGGGCCTGGCGCACCACCTGCCCCAGGTCGTGGGCATGGAACAGGCGCTGGGCCAATGTGCCGCGCAGGGTTTCGGGCCAATAGCCGAGCAAGGTCCAGGACGCCGGGGACGCATCCAGAAAGCGCCCGTCAGGGGTGTGCCGGGAGATCAGGTCTGTGGTGTTTTCGGTAATCAGCCGGTACAGGCGGCGGGCCCTGGCCGCTTCACGCCCCGCCAGCAATTCCGTGCTCGCTTCACGTCCGCGTGCCACAACGCATTGGCTGTCGGGGTCAGGGATCAGCGTCCACAGCCAGACCTGCTCGTTGCATTGCGCCTCTACCTGCTCAATAGCCCTGCCCTGTTGCAGGCAGGCACGGATCAGTTCGCGAATATTATTCGGCAGCAAGCTGCTGACGTGATTCAGCGGCTTGCCCGCCAGCAAAACGGTCAACGCCCGGTTCACCGTCAGCGCCAGCCCGTCTGCGTCGAGCACCACAGAAGGTTGGGGGTCATACGTCATCAAGGCAATCGGCATGGTGCATCCTGCGTCGGGGCAAGGTTTTTTAATATAGTACAACTACTATAGTGCTTAGGTATTACTTCCATATCAAACCCGGAGTGGGCTATAAGTCAGACCGGACATCAAACTGACCCGATCGCCACTGGCAGAACGGGCAGCCATAGAGCTAACAATCAGCCACCGGAATGACCCTCATGTCGATTTTTGAGCACGGCCTTGAGCCGTCTGCCGTAAACCATATTGCCCTGTCTCCCCTGAGCTTCATCGAACGCACCGCCAGCGTCTACCCCGATTACCCTGCCGTGATTCACGGCTCGATCCGCCGTACCTGGGCGCAGACCTACAGCCGTTGTCGCCGCCTGGCCTGTGCCCTGGCCGGGCGCGGGATTGGCAAGGGCGATACCGTGGCGGTGATGCTGCCCAATATCCCGGCCATGCTCGAAGCGCATTTCGCCGTACCCATGATCGGCGCAGTGCTCAATGCCCTCAACGTACGCCTGGACGCCGAAGCCATCGCCTTCATGCTCGCCCACGGTGAAGCCAAGGTGTTGATTGCCGACCGTGAATTCCATGACGTGATCCATGCCGCTGTCGCCATGCTTGACCATCCGCCGCTGATCATCGATGTCGATGACCCGGAGTACGGTGAAGGCCAGCCGGTCAGCGCGCTGGATTATGAAGCGGTGCTGGCCGAAGGCGACCCCGGGTACGACTGGCAGTGGCCAGCAGATGAATGGCAGGCCATTGCGCTCAACTACACCTCTGGCACCACGGGCAACCCCAAGGGCGTGGTGTACCACCATCGCGGTGCCTACCTCAATTCACTGGGCAACCAGATGGTCTGGGCCATCGGCAACCATCCGGTATACCTGTGGACCCTGCCGATGTTTCACTGCAACGGCTGGTGCTACCCGTGGATCATCACCGCCCTGGCCGGCGTGCATGTGTTCCTGCGCCGGGTTGACCCGCAAAAGATCCTTAACCTGATCCGCGAGCATCAAGTCACCCACATGTGCGGCGCTCCGATTGTGCTCAACGCGCTGGTCAACATGCCCGAATCGGCCAAGGCTGCCATCGACCACCCGGTGCATGCGATGGTCGCCGGCGCCGCGCCACCGGCCAAAGTGATTGGCGCCGTTGAGGAAATGGGCATCAAGGTGACCCACGTGTATGGCCTCACCGAGGTGTATGGCCCGGTGACCATCTGTGCCTGGCATGACAAGTGGGACAAGCAGCCCCTGGCCGAGCGGGCACAGATCAAATCCCGTCAGGGCGTGCGCTACCCCACGCTGGAAGGCGTGATGGTGGCCGACCCGAAAACCATGATCCCCACTCCCCGTGACGGTGAAACCATGGGCGAGATTTTCATGCGCGGCAACACGGTGATGAAGGGCTACCTGAAGAACCCCAGCGCCACGGCCGAAGCCTTCGAGGGTGGCTGGTTCCATACCGGCGACCTGGCTGTGTGCCACCCGGACGGCTACGTAGAGATTCGCGACCGCCTCAAGGACATCATCATTTCCGGTGGCGAGAACATCTCCACCATTGAGGTTGAAGGCGTGCTCTATCGCCACCCCGGCGTCATGGAGGCCGCAGTGGTTGCCCGCCCGGACGAGAAATGGGGCGAAACCCCCTGTGCGTTCATTACCCTCAAGGCCGATCACCAGCAGGTGCGCGAAGTGGAAATCATCGCCTTTTGCCGCGAACACCTGGCCGGCTTCAAGGTCCCGCGAACCGTGGTTTTCACCCTGTTGCCCAAGACCTCGACGGGCAAGGTCCAGAAGTACGTGCTGCGCGACATGGCCAAAGCGCTGTAATCGCGCCACCTGAATCAACGGTGGGAGCGGGCTTGCTCGCGATGGTATCGCCACGGTTATCCAGACTACCCGTGTGGACCCAATCGCGAGCAAGCCCGCTCCCACAGGGAATCTTTTGCCAGAATAAGAGACTTCACATGCCTGAATTCAATGCCCCGCTTCGCGACATGCGCTTTGTCCTGCACGAACTGTTCGAGGCCCCCGCACTCTGGGCCCGGCTGCCCGCACTGGCCGACCATGTAGACGCCGGCACCGCCGATGCAATTCTCGAAGAAGCCGCCAAAGTCACCGGCCAATTGATTGCCCCGCTCAACCGCAGTGGCGACGAGGAAGGCGCCCGATGGCTGGCCGGCCAGGTCAGTACGCCCGCGGGCTTCAAGACCGCCTACGACACTTACATCGAGGGGGGCTGGGTTGGCCTGTCAGGCAACCCCGAGTTCGGCGGGCTTGGCATGCCAAAGATGCTGGCCGTGCAATTCGAAGAGATGCTCTATGGCGCCAACTCCAGTTTCGCCCTGTATTCGGCGCTGACCTCGGGTGCCTGCCTGGCCATTGACGCTCACGCCAGCGACGCACTCAAAAGTACCTATTTGCCACCGATGTACGAAGGCCGCTGGGCCGGTTCCATGTGCCTGACCGAAGCTCATGCCGGCACTGACCTGGGGATTATCCGCACCCGCGCCGAACCGCTGCCGGATGGCAGTTTCAACCTCAGCGGCAGCAAAATATTCATTACTGGCGGCGACCAGGACCTGACCGAAAACATCATCCATCTGGTGCTGGCCAAGCTGCCGGATGCTCCGGCCGGCCCACGGGGCATCTCGTTGTTTCTGGTACCCAAGGTGCTGGTCAATGACGATGGCTCACTGGGTCAGGGTAATGCGCTGAGCTGCGGTTCCATTGAACACAAAATGGGGATCAAGGCTTCGGCCACCTGCGTGATCAACTTTGACGGCGCCCGCGGCTGGTTGATCGGCGAAGCCAACAAGGGCCTGGCGGCCATGTTTACCATGATGAATTACGAACGCCTGTCGATCGGCATTCAGGGCATCGGCTGCGCCGAGACCTCTTATCAGAACGCCCGCACCTATGCCCGTGAACGCCTCCAAAGCCGCGCACCGACCGGGGCAGTGACACCGGACAAAATCGCCGACCCGATCATCGTGCACCCCGATGTGCGCCGCATGCTGTTGACCATCAAGGCCATGACCGAAGGCGGCCGGGCCTTTGCCAGTTATGTGGGCCAGCAACTGGACCTGGCCAAGTTCTCTGCCGACCCCCAGGAGCAACAGACCGCCAGTGCTCTCGTGGCCTTGCTGACCCCGGTGGCCAAAGCCTTCTTTACCGACACCGGGTTCGACAGCTGCGTGCTGGGCCAACAAGTGTTCGGTGGTCATGGGTACATTCGTGAGTGGGGTCAGGAGCAATTGGTGCGTGATGTGCGCATTGCACAGATTTACGAAGGCACCAACGGGATTCAGGCCCTGGACTTGCTGGGCCGTAAAGTGATTGCCAATGGCGGCGTGACCCTGCGCCTGTTTACCGCGCAGATTCGTGACTTCGCCACACGGCCCGACAAACCCTACGCCAGCGAATTGCTGGAGGCTGTGCAGCGGCTTGAGGACATCAGCGACTGGCTACAGGCACGAGCCTTGAGCAACCCCAACGAAACGGGCGCCGCCTGTGTCGAGTACCTGCACCTGTTCGGCTATGTAGCCTACGCCTGGCTTTGGGCACGCATGGCCGATGTGGCGCAAAAATCGCTGGATGCCGACCCGGCGTTCTATGCCGCCAAACTGGCCACCGCCCGGTTCTATTTCAGCCGTTTGCTGCCGCGTACCTTGAGCCTGGAGCAGGCGATCCGGGCTGGCAGCGAGTCGCTGTTCGAACTCGATGCTGCGCACTTTTAAACCCGCCAAATAAAACGGCGACCCTTAAAGGGCCGCCGCAGGGTGTTGCACCATTGCTCCGGGCTAAAGGCTCAGCTCGTCCAGCAACAACACTTCGCGATGCGCCAGCAAATCACCTACGGCGTGGGCCATCGCCTGATAGTGCGGGGTCGTTTTGTGGTGTTCGATGGCGTCCATGTCCGCCCAGCCTTCAATAAACACAAAGCATTCAGGGTCACTGCGATCCACGTGCAAATCATAGAAGCGACAGCCAGGCTCGGCGCGCGAGCCTTCTACGCAGGCGCGCAGTGCCTGCTCGACGGTTTTGCCATGCCCTGGCTTGGCACGCAATGTGGCAACGATTTTGATGATGTGGGACATATCTACTTCCTGCAGCATGCTGTGGCTTAAGCGCCCAATAGTTGCGCGATTTTATCCTTGATCAAGAGCCTTTGCTCCTTGAGCTTCTTCAGCACGTCATCAGGGACGCCTATGGCATCGTTGGCTTCGGCTTCAACGACTTCGGCATCTTTTTCGCTGTACTGGATAAACAGCTGGTTCAGATGAGCGTTTTCGCTGCGGAATTTGCTGACTGCATCCTTAGTAAGCCCCAGGTCCTGTAACAAGTCGTGCTTGACTGGCATATCTACACCTCATGGACATTTCAGTTGCGGGGGTCAGGCTCTGAGGGCGAGCCCGATCAGAAATATTCAGTTCACGTTGAACCCACCTAATCAATAGCACGCAATAGGTCGCTCAGAAAGCCAGGCGAGCACTTTAGTGCCCCCTGCCCCCAACCTTCTCTGGCGTCTTACACCCGTATGCACCCAAGGCACGGGCTGAATCCCTGCCCGGCCTATAGAGGGTGCCAATTTAATGACTAAAAAATCCAAGGCGTTAATATTTTGACATTTAGTGCCGGGGATCATGTGTTTGGGGATTTTCCGGTGATAAGATGACTTCTTTAATACACGTCGCGGACTGTAGTACTACGCTTGTTTTAGAAAATGTAGACCGTGCACCTCTAAAAAAAATGAGATGGGTCAGACTTGCTAATCCGATGGTGGCCATATGATTGGCACCATTAACAAGTTGACCCTCAAAGCCATCTCGCATTGTTCCTCAGGGACAACAGCGACACAGGCTTTGAAACATGCTTTTCCCCGGGGGGAGATGACGCTTGGTTCCTATCAGTTTGTCCATACACGGATTTCTGGATCAACAAGTCCAGCTGCGTGCAGGCGGTTTATATTGGGTCACGGTGGATCAGCCGGATGACGCAAAACTGCTGGCCCGGCAATTTATTGAACAGATCCCGGAGCACGTACCTGCCACGCTGATTGCCGGCGCCGGCTCGGTGCAAGACATCATCCGCGACCTTGCTCCCGACCTCGGCCCCGACAAGCTCAAGCTGTTCGAAATCGGCAAAAAGTTCATCGAGCCCGGGCTGGCCACGCTGACCCGTGACCTTAGTCGTGCGCGCATTGTCCCTTCAAGTCAGCTCCTGCTGATCCTGCCAGCAAGCAGCTGGGGTGACAGCACCAAGGCGTCCCAGCTGCAACGCTGGTGTGAGCGCATATGCGCGTGGCTGCTGGAACGCAATGCAACACTACTGGTAATCACCTACGGCGAAGCGGCACTGCTGCATACCGAGCTGCTGCAACTGAACCAGACCCTGGCCGGTTTGAGCCGCCTGTATCGCTACAACGGCGATGTGCGCTACCACTTGCACTTCTGGCATAACGAGCTGGGCGTCACTGCCGGTCAGGAGTTCAAGCTCTCGGACCAGGGCAATGCCCTGGCCCTGATCCCGCAAACCGAGGTCGACACCCAACCCCGGGTCGCTGACGATCAGCACGTGTACCTCGCCGAGCGCACCGTGCTGGAAGGCGCGCCATCGATGTCCAAGCACTGGTACCTGTTCGAGAGCCGCGAAGCATTGCTTGAGGCCGGCCAAACAGCCCGTGCCGCCACCATCATTGTGGGTATCGACAACAGTTACCAGCTGCTGGAACTGGCGCAACAGCTGCACGACCTGCGCGAACAAAGCGGCCCCGAGCTGAAGATCGTGGTACGGGAAATGGAACCCTCCGTACGCTACCGCGATGAACGTCTGCTGCTGGCGTGCGGGGCCAACCTGATTGTTCCCCACGGCACCCTGCTCTCACGATTTTTAAGCATGATCGAAAGCATCCAGGGTCAGCGCTGGCAATACAGCCAGAACATCGATTTCGAGACACTGCTTGAACGCCAGCGCCCGCCGCAGATTCGCGGTCTGATCAGCCCCCGTGATTTCTATGAAGCCGTGGCGCAGATCTATAAAGACAGCTCGGGCGAAGTCACCCACCAGCTGATGAAATTCCAGCCGGTTCCGGGGCTTGGCGAAGAGCTGTTTTTGAATCAGATGTGCCTGCGCCGTTTCGGTGACATTGCCTGCCTGCTTGGCGGCGAGTTGTACCTGTTCCTGTTTGCCTGCCGCGCAGACGGTCTGGACCCGGCCCTGGGCAATATCTGCCGCCTGCCCTGGCGTGACATGTTCACTGAGCGCCGGGTTCTGAGCGGGTTATCCGACCTGCCTGCGGAAGTCTTCATGCAGGCCGGGCCGGTACCGTCGTACTTGCATATCCCCGTCGAGAGCCCGGCAATCGTGCCAATGGCCGGCGTCAGTGAACGTGCACCACTGGCCCCTCAAAGAATAACGCTGCCTATCAGTGAGCCACAGTCATGACGTTTGCAGAGCTGATTGATGTCATCGCATTGACCTGCGTGGTGACCGTACTGCTGACGCTGTTTTCACAGCGCATACGAATAGCCCTGAAGAATCATTTCGGGCAGTACCTGTCACCTCGTTACATGAAATCACGCGGCGTTCGACGTCGTGTGCCTGCCAGCCCTGCTCAGAGAACGCCTGATGAGTCTGTTTAAGCCTGACGCCCCGGCGCAAAAAATTGCTGGCCCCTGGCGCGGCCTGGGCGCCTGGAACCTGTATTTTCTCGCCAAATTCCTGCTGGCCTGGACGGGCCATCTGAATTTTCAGGTCCTGCCCAACCTGATCTTTGCCGTGGTGTTGCTGATACCTGTTGCTCACCCGATGTTGCGCCGTGTGCGCACGCTGATTGCCATCCCTGTAGCCGTGGCCCTGTTGTATCAGGACACCTGGTTCCCGCCGTTCAGCCGCTTGCTGGCGCAGCCCGGGGTACTGGATTTCTCGTTCGACTATGTTGTCGAGCTGCTGGGACGCTTCATCGACTGGCAAGTGTGCGCCATGTTGTTGCTGTTGATCGTCGGCTACATGTTCCTCAACCAGTGGGTGCGCCTGACCACACTCACCCTGCTGGGCTTTGCCTGGCTCGGCATGGGCAACCTGCAATGGCTGCTGCCACCTACGGCCGCGCCACTGATGGCCGGCACCCAGACAACATCGGGCACTACAACCAGCAGCGCAGGCGAGCCCGATGATGCGACGCTCAACGGTTACCTGGACAAGTTCTACCTCAGCGAATCGACCCGCAAGGTCGAGTTCAAGGAACCCGCAGTCAAGCCGCCACCCTTTGATCTGTTGGTGATCAACATTTGCTCCATGGCCTGGGACGACCTGGATGCAGTGGGTTTGCGTGACAACCCGCTGTTTGGCCAGATGGACGTGATTTTCGACAACTTCAACTCAGCCACGGCGTACAGCGGCCCTGCCGCTATCCGGTTGTTGCGCGCCAGTTGTGGCCAGACATCCCACACCCAACTGTACAAGCCACCGGCAGACCAGTGCCTGTTGTTCGACGACTTGCGCAAACTCGGATTTACCGACGAGCTGATGCTCAACCACACCGGGGCATTCGACGGTTTCCTTCAGGAAGTTCGCGAACAGGGCGAACTGCCGCCACCGGCACTGGGTGTTACCCCGCCAGGCCTGCCGCGCAACTACGTCGGTTTTGACGGCTCGCCGATCTGGCGCGACCGTGATGTGTTGAGCAAGTGGTGGCAGCACCGTATCGCCGAAGACTCGCCCAACATGGCGCTGTTCTACAACACCACCAGTTTGCATGACGGCAACCGGCGAGTGCTGGCCGACGGCGGCACCCAACCTGCCGACTACAGCAGCCGGGCGCAGATCCTGCTCGATGACCTCAATGCCTTCCTTAAAGAGCTGCAAAAAAGCGGTCGTCGCGTAGTAGTGGCTATCGTTCCCGAGCATGGTGCAGCGCTGCATGGCGACCGGATGCAAATTGCCGGCATGCGCGAAATTCCGAGCGACTCCATTACCCATGTGCCGGTGGGCATCAAGCTGATCAACATGGGCGACAACGCGCAAACCGCACCGGTTCACGTCACCGAGCCAAGCAGTTACCTGGCAGTGGCAGAGATCATTTCCCGGCTGTATGCCGACCCGGCGCTCAGTAATGGCCAGAACGTGGAGTGGTCCAAGCTGCTTACCGACCTGCCACAAACCCCGAAAGTATCGGAAAACTCAGGGACAGTTGTGCTCGATTACAACGGCAAGCCCTATGTGCGAATCAAGGAGAACGGTGGATGGCTACCCTACCCACAGCGGTTCAAATAAGTGCCGATATCCTTTCGCGCAAAGAGCGGGCCGATGACATTGCACGCCTCAAGTCGATGATGGAATTGCACGCCCTGGATTATGTCGACGTGTCGGCGAACATGGAGCTGTTGCAGGCCTTCGAGCGCTGGCCGTTGCTGGCCTACCTGGAATCACGCTACAAGCAGCCTCTGGATCTGCAAAAAGACCCGGAGCAAGCCCCATGATTGCAATGAGTTTACGTGGCGTTCGCGGTGGCGTAGGGACCAGTTCGACTCTGGCGGCCCTGGGGTACGCGTTGCATGAGCTGGGCCAGAAAGTCTTGCTGGTGGACATGTGCCCGGAGAACTCCCTGGGCCTGCATTTCAACCTGGACCTGGCTCCGCAAGAGGGCTGGGCCCGTGCAACCCTGGACCGGCAGCCCTGGCACGAGCATGCCTGGAGTGTTGAACCCGGCCTGTGCGTGCTGCCCTACGGGCAGCTGGAACCGGCGCAATACAGCCAGCTCGACACCATGCTGCTGGAGCAGCCTCAACTCTGGAGCCAGCGCCAGGCCGCGCTGGGGAATGCCTTTGACTGGGTACTCTTCGATTTGCCGCAGCGTTTGCCGGGGCATGTGGCCAACCCGCACTGCGACCTGTCCATCATGGTGCTCAATGCCGATGCCGCGTGCCATGTGCTATTGCAACCGCAACTCGCGCAGACGCCACTGTTCCTGATCAACCGTTACGATGCCGCCAGCCAGCTGCAACGCGATCTGGTACTGATCTGGCAACATCGTTATGCCCATGCTCTGGTCCCCTTGAGCCTGCACGCCGACGAAGCCATGGGCGAAGCCCTGGCCAGAAGCGAGCCGGCCGGCCGTTATTCGCCGGGCAGCCTGATTGCCCACGACATTATCAGCCTGGCCAGTTGGTGCCTGCTGCGTGGCAGGCGAGCGGGAGGCATACATGGCTGAGCGCTGGTTCCCCTATACCTACCTGCGGCGTGAGCAGAACTGCACACGTTTGACCGCCTTCATCCTGGCCGTGATTCAGGCCCTGGGCTGGATTTTCCTGCGCCTTGAGTCGCCCAACTGGAAGGCCCTGCGTGAGCAGCGGCGGCGTCTGTACCCGCACTTGGCCGACAAGCGCTCCACCATTGGCGACCCGTTGCGCTACGTTGTGCAGACCCTGTGGTTGCTACTGGTGCGCACCCCCGACCAGACCCGCGTGGTGGGCCGCCAAAGTTTCCGCTCACGCCTTGGCTCGGCCCTTTCGGCCTTGCTGACAATCGTGCAACGCCCGTGGAACTTGCTGTCCAACTCTTTTGAACGGCTGCCTGAAGCTATCGGCCCGCAAGTGAATAAAGGCTCCCATTGGTGGAACAACATGCGCTGGCCGGTGCGCAAGGTGCTTTACATCGCCATTGGCGTACTGGCCCTGGCGTTGATTCTGCTCTGTATCACCGAGCCTTTCGGTTATCTGGCGCAGCTGGTCTTCGTCGTATTGTTGTGGGTGCTGGCCATGCTGGTGCGGCGCATGCCGGGGCGTTTCCCGACACTGCTGATGATCGTGTTGTCCGTGATTGTCTCGTGCCGCTACCTGTGGTGGCGCTACACCTCGACCCTGAACTGGAACGATAACCTGGACCTGGTCTGCGGCCTGATTCTGCTGGTGGCCGAAACCTATTCCTGGTTGATCCTCTTGCTGGGCTACGTACAAACCTCATGGCCGCTGAACCGCAAACCGGCGCAACTGCCCCCGGACACTGAGCAATGGCCGGTGGTGGATCTGCTGATCCCGACCTACAACGAGGAGTTGTCCGTGACCCGTGGCACGGTCTACGCGGCCCTGGGTCTCGACTGGCCAAAAGACAAGTTGCGCATCCACTTGCTCGATGACGGCAACCGCCCAAGCTTCAAGACCTTTGCTGATGAAGTGGGCATCAACTATATCGCCCGCACCGATAACAAGCATGCCAAGGCCGGCAACCTCAACCATGCGCTGACCTTGATCGACGGCGACCTGGTGGCGATTTTCGACTGCGACCACATGCCTGCCCGCTCCTTCCTGCAATTGACCGTGGGCTGGTTTCTGCGCGATCCGAAACTGGCGCTGGTGCAAACCCCGCACCACTTCCTGTCGCCGGACCCGTTCGAGCGCAACCTGGGCACGTTCCGTAACCGCCCCAACGAAGGCGAGCTGTTCTACGGCCTGATCCAGGACGGCAACGACATGTGGAACGCCGCGTTTTTCTGCGGCTCATGCGCCATCGTGCGCCGCAGCGCCATCGACTCCATTGGCGGCTTCGCTGTCGAGACTGTTACCGAAGATGCGCACACCGCCTTGCGCTTGCACCGCAACGGCTGGACTTCGGCCTACTTGCGCATCCCCCAGGCTGCCGGCCTTGCGACCGAAAGTCTGTCCGCGCATATCGGCCAGCGCATCCGCTGGGCCCGGGGCATGGTGCAAATCTTCCGTACCGACAACCCGCTGCTGGGCAAGGGCCTGACCATCTTCCAGCGCATCTGCTACACCAACGCCATGATGCACTTTCTGGTGGGGTTGCCGCGCCTGGTGTTCCTCACCGCGCCCCTGGCCTTTCTGGTGCTGCACGCCTACATCATCTATGCCCCGGCGGTGATGATCCTGCTGTACGTGTTGCCGCACATGATCCACGCCAGCCTGACCAACTCACGGATGCAAGGCGCGTATCGCCAGACATTCTGGGGCGAGGTCTACGAAACGGTGCTGGCCTGGTACATCGCGCGGCCGACCACCGTGGCCCTGTTCAGCCCTTCGCGGGGCAAGTTCAACGTCACGGCCAAGGGCGGCATGATGGAAGAGAACCAGTTCGACTGGCAGACCGCCAAACCCTATCTGGTGCTGTCGCTGCTCAACGTGCTCGGCCTGGGTTTTGCCGTCTGGCGCCTGTTTACCGGGCCCAGGGACGAGATCTTCACCATCATCGTCAGCGTGCTGTGGGTGGTTTACAACCTGCTGATCATCGGTGCCGCCGTTGCGGTGGCGGCCGAAGTGCGCCAGGTGCGCAACACCCACCGGGTACTCACCCGCTTGCCGGGCGCGATCAGACTGAACGATGGCCACAGCTACCCCTGTGAGCTGGTGGACTACTCGGATGGCGGGGTTGGCTTGCAACTGAGCCAGCCACAACAACTGCCCGTCGGAACGCCGGTGTCGCTGATCCTTCAGCGGGGCAACCGCGAGTTTGTGTTTAACGGCATTTTGACCCGTTCGCGCGACATGTTCATGGGCCTGAGCTTTGCTCAATTGCCACCCGAACAAAAAATCGCATTCGTTCAGTGCACCTTTGGCCGCGCCGATGCCTGGCTGGATCACAACAGCGGGTTTGAAGCCGACAAGCCGATCCAGAGCCTCAAAGAAATTCTCGCCCTGGGCGTCAAAGGCTATTACCGCCTTTATGAATACTTGCCTGAGTGGGTCCGCGTCATTGCACGACCTTTCTTGCGCGTTCTTCAGTGGCTGGGCAGCTTTTTGCCGCGCATGCCCACATCCACCCCCCTTATCTCCCGGCCAGTGAGCAGATCATGAGTCGTCTAACTAAAAAGTCTATCTTCGCCAGCCTCGCGCTGATGACCTTCGCCTCACAGCTGATGTCGGCCCCCTTGCCGCTGCCGGGCAATTTGCCTGCGGCCACACCGGTGCCCAACACCGGGTTTGCCCAGACGGACCAGACGCTGCCGAGCTGGCCGGTCACTTATACGTTTGAGCAACTGGGGCGCGCCTCTGACAGCTTGTTGCTGGGTATCAGCAGCGCCGAACAGGTGGAATTCAGCCTGCGACGTGACCGGATCGCCAGTGATGCCAGCCTGCAGCTGGAGTACACCCCTTCGCCGGCACTGATCCCGACGATTTCACATATCCGGGTTTACCTTAACGACGTGCTGATGGGCGTAGTGCCGATCGAGAAAGATCAGCTCGGGCGTAAAACCACGCAAAAAATGGCCCTTGATCCGCGACTGATCTCGGACTTCAACCGGGTACGCATGGAGTTTGTCGGTCACTACACCGACATATGCGAAGACCCGGCCAACAGCACCTTGTGGGTCAATATCAGCCGTGGCAGCGGCATCACCCTGCAAGAGCAGGCGCTGAGCGTGCAAAACGACCTGGCGTTTTTCCCGCTGCCCTTCTTCGACCCACGCAACAGCAGCAAACTGGAACTGCCGTTTGTGTTCGCCGCCAACCCGACCCTGGGCGAACAGAAAGCGGCCGCCATCCTGGCCTCGTACTTCGGTAGCCAGTCCAACTGGCGCGGTGCGCACTTCCCGGTGTTGCTCGATAACCTGCCGGGTGTACAAAGCAAGGACGCGATCCAGCCGACCGTAGTGTTCGCCACCAACGATCACCGCCCGGCCTTTATGAGCGACCTGGAGAAATTCCCGGCCGTGACCGCCCCCGTGGTCGAGATGATCGATCACCCGGACGCGCCGTACAGCAAGATCCTGCTGGTCATGGGCCGTAACGAAGAGGACCTGGCCACCGCCGCCAAGGCGCTCGCCCTGGGCGGTCACCTGCTGCGCGGCTCACGCGTGACCATCGACAAGGTCGAAGAGCTGCAACCGCGCAAACCTTACGATGCCCCGGCATGGATGCGTACCGACCGGCCTGTACGCTTTGCCGAACTGATCTCCTACGCTCAGCAGTTGCAAGTCAGCGGGCTGCAACCGCGCCCGATTACCCTGGACATCAACCTGCCGCCCGACCTGTTCGTATGGCGCAACCAGGGCATCCCGCTGCGCACCCAATACCGCTATACCGCGCCGGCGAACAGTGATGACTCGAACCTGAGCATCAGCCTCAACGACCAGTTCATCACCAGCCTGCCGCTCAAGCGCAAAGACACCAGCAACCTCGAAGAACTGCGTCTGTCGGTGCTGTCCAACGACACCGCCAACGTCAATGACAAACTGATCGTACCTTCGCTCAAGATCGGTGACCGCAACCGCCTGCGCTTCGACTTCAATTTCGCCAGCACCATGGGCAGCTCCCAGCGCGACCGTTGCCAGACCATCCTGCCGACCAACACCCAGGCGATCATCGACGAAGACTCGACCATCGACATGTCCGGTTATCACCACTACCTCAGCATGCCGGACCTCAAGGCATTCGCCCGCAGTGGCTTCCCGTTCAGCCGCATGGCCGACATGTCCGAATCCATCGTGGTGGTACCGTCCAAAAGCACACCGACCCAAATCA
>JBILYW010000165.1:0-6953 GCA_044377555.1 Pseudomonas sp. | reverse complement strand
CGGCGGCAATCGGCTGGCCCGGGTTGCTGATGCTGACGGTCACGCCTTCGGGGGTGCGGGCGATCAGTACGTCGATGGATTTCCCGGCAGCGGTGTGCTGCACGGCGTTATTCAGCAAGTTGATCAGCGCCCGGCGCAGGTGAGGCTTTTCGATGCTGACTTCAGCGTCGCCACTGACCCGCACCTGTACTTGTGCGTCCTCAAGGATGAACTCCAGGTAGTCCAGGGTCGTTTTCACTTCGTCCGCCAGGGAGGCGCGGGTCAGTTTGCTGGCCTTGCTGCCCTGGTCGGCACTGGCCAGAAACAGCATGTCATTGATGATGTTGCGCAGCCGCTCCAGCTCTTCAAGGTTGGATTGCAGCACCTCGAAGTAATGCTCGGCCGAACGCCCGCGGGTCAGTGCAACCTGGGTCTGGCCAATCAGGTTGGTCAGGGGCGAGCGCAGTTCGTGGGCCACGTCGGCATTGAATGATTCCAGTCGGGTATAGGCCTGCTCGACCCGGTCCAGAGTCGAGTTAAAGGCGCTGACTAACTGGTCCAGCTCCGGCGCCAGTGGCGCAAGGTGCAAGCGCCCGGACAACCGCGGCGGGGCCAGTTTTTGCGCTTCTTCAGACAACTTGATCAGCGGCTTGAGGCCGATCCGCGCCACCCAGTAGCCCAGCGCCGAGGCCAGCAACACGCCGATTGTCGCCAGGCTGATGAGGGCAATCAGCAAGTGGTGCTGGGTCTGGCGGAAGGTCCGGGTATCGATGCCGATCACAAAGCGCAGCGCCGGGCGTTGTTCCTTGGCCGGTACCTCGCTGATCAGCACCTTGAACGGGTACGCCTGGCCGGGTAACTGCACGTCCTGCACGCCGGTCTGCCCTTGGGCAAGCTCGCGGACCCGGGCCTCGGGGTTGCCGTATTCATAGGCGGGGTCCGGGCTGATGGCCCAAAACCGGATGCGCTTGTCTTCTTCACTGAGCAGTTTGAGCTTGGTGCTCATCTTGGCCCAGTGTTCGGGGTTGCCGTAGCGGTTTATCGAAGACTCAAGCACGCTGTATCGGGCTTCCAGCTCTGCTTCGGGCAGACGGCCGATGCTTTTGTCGACCTGCTGGTACAGCGCACCGCCGATCAACACAAAGACCAGCAACGCCACCAGGGTAAACATCGCGCTCAAGCGCAGGGCGATGGAGTCCAGGTGTTTGGGCCGCTTAAACACCGCGCCGCTCCAGCACATAACCCATGCCGCGAATGGTGTGCAGCAGCTTGTGTTCGAACGGCCCGTCGAGCTTGGCCCGCAGCCGTTTGATTGCGACTTCGACCACGTTGGCGTCGCTGTCGAAATTGATGTCCCAGACCATCTCGGCGATGGCGGTTTTGGAGAGGATTTCACCCTGACGCCGCGCCAGCACGCTGAGCAGTGAAAACTCCTTGGCGGTCAGGTCAAGACGGGCGCCGGCGCGACTGGCCTTGCGGCTGATCAGGTCAATCCACAGGTCATCCACCGTCACTTGCACCGGCTCGTGGCCACCGCTGCGGCGGGTCAAGGCCTGCAGACGGGCCACCAGCTCCAGAAACGAAAACGGCTTGCCCAGGTAATCGTCGGCACCTTCGCGCAAACCGCGAATGCGGTCTTCGACCCGCTCGCGGGCGGTGAGCATGATCACCGGGGTTTGCTTGCGCGCGCGCAGGGCCCGCAGTACGCCAAAGCCGTCGAGCCCCGGGAGCATCACATCGAGCACGATCACCGCGTAATCGCTCTCCATCGCCAGGTGCAAACCTTCGATCCCGTCCCGGGCCACATCCACCGTATAACCCTGCTCGGTCAGGCCGCGGTGCAGGTAGTCGGCGGTTTTCTCTTCATCTTCAATAATCAGAACGCGCATAACCCGCCTCAGTGATTCGTCGTCAGCACACTGACGGGTTTGGAACGATGGAATAACCGTTCAAGCCACAAGTATATGACTGGCGTGGTAAACAGCGTCAGCGCCTGGCTCACCAGCAACCCGCCCACCACGGCAATCCCCAGTGGCTGGCGCAGTTCGGCGCCGGTGCCGTAGCCGAGCATCAGCGGCAGGGCGCCAAGCAGGGCGGCGAGGGTGGTCATGATGATGGGCCGGAACCGCGTGATGCAGGCTTCATAGATCGCATCTTCGGGGCTCAGGCCGCGGTTGCGCTGGGCATCGAGGGCAAAGTCGATCATCAGGATGCCGTTCTTCTTGACGATACCGATCAGCAGCACCAGCCCGATCAGGGCCATGATCGAAAAGTCCTGGCCGCATATCCACAGCATCAATAGCGCCCCGACCCCTGCCGATGGCAGGGTCGAAATGATTGTCAGCGGGTGCACAAAGCTTTCATAGAGCACCCCCAGAATGATGTAAACCGCGACCAGTGCTGCCAGGATTAGCCACGGCTGGCTGGCCAGCGAGCTCTGGAACGCCTGGGCGGCACCCTGGAAGTTGCCGCTGATGGTGCTCGGCATGCCGATTTCGTTTTTCGCCTGATTGAGCATCAGTACCGCATCGCCCAGGGCCACGCCGGGGGCGAGGTTGAATGACAGATTGGCGGCCGGGAACATGCCGTCATGGCTGATTGAAAGGGGCCCGCTGGTGGGCGCATCGACCCTGGCCACGGCCGACAGCGGCACCATGTCCCCGGTCAGCGGCGAGCGCAGATAGAAGTAGTTCAGGCTCTCGGCCTTGCCGCGCTGTTGTGCGTCCACTTCCAGGATCACGTTGTACTGATTGGTCTCGGTCTGGAACTCATTGACCTGACGCTGGCCAAACGCGTCGTACAGCGCCTCATCGACATCGGTGGCGGTGAGGCCGAAGCGGGCCGCGGCGTTACGGTCGATGCTGAGGTGGGTGATGCTGCCGCCCAGTTGCAGGTCGTTGGACAAGTCGCGAAATGCCGGGTTGGTACGCAGCTTTTCGGTCAGGCGCTGGGTCCAGGTGGTGAGCGTCGGTCCGTCGTTGCTCTTGAGCACATATTGATACTGGCTGCGGCTTGGCCCTGAACTGAGGTTGATGTCCTGCCCGGCGCGCAGGTACAGCACGATGCCCGGGACCTTGGCCAGTTGCGGGCGAATCCGGTCGATAAACTGACTGGCCGACACATCGCGATCCCCCCGGTCCTTGAGGGCAATCCAGAACCGGCCGTTGGCGATGGTCTGGTTGCTGCCGGTCACACCCACCGAATGGGAAAACGCCTGCACGGCAGGGTCGTCACTGACGATTTTGGCCAGCGCCAGATGCTTTTGCATCATGTCCGGGAACGAGATATCCGACGCCGCTTCGCTGGTGCCAAGCACGAAGCCGGTGTCTTGTACCGGGAAGAAGCCTTTGGGGATCAATACATAGCCGGCGATGGCCATGGCCAGCGTCACGCCGAAAACCCCCAGCATCAGGCGCTGGTGGGCCAGGGCCCGTTTCAAGCCCTTTTCATACAGTGCCAGCAAGCGTTCGCCAAAGCCGGGCCGGGCATCGGCTTTATGCACAGGGGAACGCATGAACAGCGCGGCGAGGGTCGGGGCGAGGGTCAGCGACACCACGACCGAAATCAGGATGGTCGAGGTCGCAGTCAGGGCGAACTCCTTGAACAGCCGCCCGACCACCCCGCCCATGAACAGCAGCGGGATAAACGCCGCCACCAGCGACAAGCTGATGGACACCACGGTGAAGCCAATCTCGCTGGAGCCCTTGATCGCCGCATCGCGCATGCTTTCGCCGGCTTCCAGGTGGCGGTGAATGTTCTCCACCACCACGATCGCATCATCGACCACAAACCCCACGGCCACCACAATCGCCACCAGCGTCAGGTTGTTGAGGCTGAAACCCAGTACGTACATCAACGCAAAACTGGCGATCAGCGACACGCCCAGTACCGCCGACACAATCAGCGTGGCGGACCATTGGCGCAAAAACAGCGCCATCACCGCGACCACCAGCAGTACGGCAATCAGCAGGGTGATTTCCACTTCATGGAGCGAGGCGCGGATGGTTTTGGTCCGGTCGCTCAGCACGGTCACTTCAACCGAAGCCGGGAGCATGGCTTGCAGGCCGGGCAGGGCGGCCTGGATACGGTCCACGGTTTCAACGATATTGGCTCCCGGCTGACGGGATATCACCAGGTTGAGTCCCGGCTGATGCCCGGACCAGGCTTGTACGTAGTCGTTCTCGGCACCGTTGACCACTCGCGCCACGTCACGCAGCTGCACGGGAGCGCCGTCTTTGTACGAGATGATCAACTGCCCGTACTCATCGGCGTCAAACAACTGATCGTTGGTGGACAGGGTGGAAATGCTCGATGGGCCGTACAGCGCACCCTTGGCCAGGTTGAGGCTGGTTTGCTGGATCGCCAGGCGGATGTCGCTCAGGGTCAGGCCAATGGCGGCCAGCTTGTCGGCCGAGGCCTGGACCCGGATTGCCGGGCGTTGCTGGCCGGTGATGTTGATCAGGCCCACGCCGTCGATCTGGCTGATCTGGCGCGCCAGCAGGGTCTCGACGTAATCGCTCAGTTCAGTGCCGGGCATGTGCAGGGAGCTGATGCTCAGGATCAGCACCGGGCTGTCGGCCGGGTTGACCTTCTTCCAGGTCGGCAGGGTCGGCATGTCCTTGGGCAGTTTGCCGGACGCGGTGTTGATCGCCGCCTGCACTTCTTGCGCGGCGGTATCGATGCTTTTGTTCAGGGTGAATTGCAGGGTCAGGGTGGTGGAGCCCAGTGCGCTGCTGGACGTCATCTGGGTCATGCCGGGGATGGCGCTGAATTGCACCTCCAGGGGCGTTGCCACCGATGACGCCATGGTGTCCGGGCTGGCGCCGGGCAGTTGCGCCGACACCTGGATGGTCGGGAACTCGGCTTCGGGCAAGGGCGCGATGGGCAGGCGCGGGAAGGCAATCAGCCCCACCAGCACCAGGGCGAAGGTCAGCAGCACCGTGGCGACCGGGTGGTCGACGCACCAGGCGGACACTGAACGGCTGCGGTTCATGGCTGCACCTGAGCGGCGGGCGGCTCACCCAGCACTTCAACCCGCGACCCCGGCTTGAGTCGCGACTGGCCATCGCTGACCAGTGTGTCGCCGGGCTTGACCCCGGTGATGATGCTTTGTTGGGTGTCCTGATAGACCAGTTGCACGGGCACTGTTTCGACGTGGTCGCCGTTCACCCGGTATACGAAATAGTTGTCCAGCCCGCGCTGCACCACTTGGGGCGGCACCACCAGCGCGTTCTTCGTGAGCCCGGTCTGGATCTCGATATTGACCAGTTGGCCGGGCCATAGCATCTGTTTGGGGTTGTCAAACCGGGCCTTGACCTTGATCGTTCCGGTGGTCGCCGACACCTGATTGTCGATCAGGCTCAAGCGTCCTTCGCCCAACGGCGTGCCGCTGCTGCCGGGGTTGCCGATAAAGGCTTTGACCCGGGCCGGCTCCGTGGCTTCGAGCAAGTCGTGCAAGGTGGGCAACTGTTGCTGGGGTAGCGAAAACTCCACGGCGACAGGGTCTATCTGGGTTACGGAGAACAGCCCCTGGGCATCGCTGACCCGCAAAAAGTTACCCGCATCCACTGCGCGAATCCCCACACGGCCAGTGACCGGAGAGTGGATTTGCGTATATGACAACTGCACCTGCGCCGCCGTGATTGCGGCCTGATCGCCCTGGGCCGTAGCCTTGAGCTGGTTGACCAGCGCCTGTTGCTGGTCGAGGGTCTGTTTGGATACGCCGTCGTCCACGCTCAACAACTGGTAGCGCTTGAGGTTGACCAGAGCGACTTGCAGCAGCGCCTGATTTTGCCCCAGCTGGGCCCTGGCCTGATCGAGGCTGGCCTTGATCGAACGGTCATCCAGGGTCGCCAGCAGGTCGCCGGCCTTGACCGTCTGGCCTTCCTCGACCTGTATGGCCGTGAGGATGCCGTCGATCTGCGGGCGGATCGTCACGCTGTGCAGCGACAACACTGCGCCAATCCCGCTGACATAGCGCGGGACATCCTGCTCCAGCACCTGAACAACCCGTACCGGCACCGGTGCGCCACCTGCGGCAATGCCTGGAACGGTGCGATTGAGCCACCAGAGGCAGCCACCGATCAGGGCAATCACAAGCGCGCCCAGCAAGATTTTTTGGGTTTTATTGGGCATGCCGTATATACGCCGTGTGCGTGGACTGTGGGCTGATCTATCCGTTATAGCGCGCTGACCCGGTCAGTACGGTGACGGCTAACTGACATTGCTGACAGCTAGCTCTGCGAGAAACACCCTTCAGGCCATTTCAGTGGGTGCAAGATTGATGATTTTTTACGACCAGTGAGTGCAACGCACCGCGGGCGCACAGGTATACTGCGCGGCATTGCGCCACTTGGCCTGACTTTTTACCGAATTTCGGAGCTTTCATGACTACTCCTACACAATCGACGGCTCCTGATGCCCCGGGCACTGAACTGGTTGAAAATGAAACCAATCTGGAGACCCCGAAAAAGCCGGTAATTCCAGCGTTCACTTTCCCGTTCAAGCCATCCGAGTTTGCCAAGGCCAAGTCCCAGGGCAAGGCCTACTACCAGAAGAGCGGTCTCGGCGGCCACGACACAACCCCCGGCGCACCGCCACACGGCACCCGCAAAACCATGGGCAAGCGCTGATTCATAGCTCGATGCGCTGCACCTGAACCATCCCGGCCCGCTCGTACAGACGACGGGCCGTGGTGTTGCCCTCCATGACCTTCAGGTCAACACAGGGCTCACCGCGTTGTGCGTACACCTCAAACACCCGGGTCAGCAGCGCCCGGCCAATGCCTTGGCCCTGGTGCCGGGCATGCACCACCAAGTCCTTCAGATAAGCGCTGGTCCAGCCTTGCGCAACCCCCACCACGATGCCTGAGCGCATTGCGATAAAGCACAACTGCGGGTCGAATTCGGCATCGTGCAGCAGGTTGTGACGCCAGTCCTCCAGGGATTCGATACTGCCGCTGCCATCGCTGTAAC
>JBILYW010000164.1:0-6956 GCA_044377555.1 Pseudomonas sp. | reverse complement strand
TGATGGGCAGCCTCGGTACCCTGGCCCAGACCGATCAAAGCGACATGGACGTGTGGATTTGCCTCGCCCCGGGGCTGGGCGACATTGCTTTGGCGGCACTGCGCAAAAAATGCCGGCGCCTGGAGGCCTGGGCGGCGAGCCAGGGCGGTGAGGCGCACTTCTTTCTGATTGATGCGCAGCGCTTCGCCCAGGGTGAAGCGGACGCACGTTTGCACACGGACAATGGCGGGGCGCCAAGGCACATGCTGTTGCTCGATGAGTTTTATCGCACGGCCATCTGGCTCGCGGGGCACACGCCGATGTGGTGGTGGGTGCCGGCGCATGAGGAGGCCCGGTACGACGAGTTTGCCGGCATGCTGCTGACCCGCCAGGTGATTGGCTGCCACGAGAGCATTGACCTTGGGCATCTGGCGCACATCACCCCTGGCGAGCTGCTGGGCGCGGGGCTGTGGCAATTGTTCAAGGGCATGGAGTCACCGTACAAGTCGGTACTCAAGCTGTTGCTGATTGAGGTATATGCCAGCGAACACCCGCGGGTGAGCTGTCTGAGTCTGTGCTTCAAGCAGGCGGTGTACGCCAACCAGCTGGACCTCGATGAGCTGGACCCCTACGTGGTGGTGTACCGGCGCATCGAGCGTTACCTCGAAGCGCGCGGTGATCGGCAGCGACTGGAGCTGGTCCGCCGCAGCCTGTACCTGAAGGTCAACCACAAGCTGACCGGTAGCGTGGCGGCACAGGGCATGCAATGGCAGCGTCGGCTACTGCAGCGATTGACCGCCGAATGGGGCTGGGATGAGCATCACCTGGCGATGCTCGACAATCGCTCGCAGTGGGCTGCGCAGCAGGTCAGCCATGAGCGCCGGGCCCTGGCTCGTGAGCTGAGTGTCAGCTATCGGTCCCTGAGTCAGTTTGCCCGTGACGAGCTGCCATCAGGCGATCTTAAGCACTGAAGTCGCTGGCGGCTTTTGGCTGGTATTCCACTTCAAGCAATTCGAGCTTGAGGGTCTTGCCGCCCGGCGCAGGCCAGTTGATGTGCTGACCGACTTGCAGGCCCAGCAGCGCGCTGCCGACTGGTGCCAGAATCGAAATCTTGCCTTCGTCGGCGTTGGCGTCTTTCGGGTACACCAGTGTCAGACGGTAGTCCTTGCCACTGCTCTCTTCGCGGCAATGCACACGCGAGTTCATGGTCACAACGCCTGCAGGCACGTCTTCGTGGCCGACGATGGTTTCGGCGCGATCGAGCTCGGCCTGCAGGGCAGCAATGCCAGGAGTCGTTTCTGGCAAGCTGTCGATGAGGTGCTCCAGACGCTGAACGTCCAGGCGGGTAAGAATGAGTGGGGTTGGGGTGCTCATGACCTGGCAGACTCCTTTTTTCTGCACGAAAAAGCAAAACCCCGCCGGAAAATGGCGGGGTTTTGACGAACCTCGTTAGTGCGAGGCGTATCCGGACACTACCACAGCAAAATAAATACACAAGCCATGTGGGGTTTTGCTGTTTGCCCCTGAACGGATTGCAACGGGAGATTATTCGTAGCAGCTGCAGCAGGCTGCGATCGGCGACGCAGTGGTCGTTAAGTCAGGTTGCGCGGTGTGTCAGTTGAGCAAAGGACTGAGGTTTTACGATTGCTGCGCAATCGGACGCAGCCTGCGGCAGTTGCTACGGGAGCATCTGCCGCAGTTGCGCCTGTTCACAGATTACCCGTCGCCGCTGGTCGTCTGCCGAGCGCCACTCGCGGATATCTTCGACGTGGCGAAAACAGCCCAGGCAGACTTTGTACTCATCCAGCCGGCAGGTGCTGATACATGGGGACGGCACTGCCGGGCTGACGTTGCTGTAGAGCGGTTTTGCGGGTTTAACAGGAGCGGTCACTATCAGATCTCTTCAAATTCCAGCTCGGCGCCAGCGTGTTCCAGGGTCAGGCGCTGAACCATTTCGCTGAGCAACTCGTCGGTTTTATCGCACTTCCACGAACTGCGCTTTTCATCGTAGTCAAAGTGGAAACCGCCATTGGGAGCGGCCAGCCAGAGCTGAAGCACGGGGGCTTGGCGGCTGAAGATCAGGGCTTTGCCATTCTCAAACTTGACCGTCAGGATTCCGGCGGAATTTTCCACATCTACGTCCAGATCACAGTCGTCGAAGATGTCTTCCAGATTTTCCTGGGTGGCATCGACCAGATCGTGAAAACGGGCTTCAGTCAAACTCATGGTGGAACCTCGTAATGTCTAGTCATGCTCGGAGCTCGCAAGATACGGGCGCTCCAGGCCGATTGCAAACCCCATGACACCTGCCGCCAACCACTACTGATTATCCACACAGGGCCTTGCGCGCGGCGCGTTCTGCTGCATAGGCAAGCTGGTAGGCGCTGGGTATACTCGGGCGCAATTAATACTTTTCAAAGGATTTCGCCATGAAGCGCCTGATCTCTTCTATTGCTGCGCTCCTCGCGGTCGCCTGCCTTGTTTCTGCCTGTGGTCAAAAAGGACCGCTGTATCTGCCCGATGACAGCAAATCCCCGGAAGACCAAGCGAAGTCGTCGCAATCGCAATCGCACAAGCACCAATAAGGGAACACCATGGACGCTTTTAATTACCGGGACGGCGAGCTGTTCGCCGAAGGTGTTGCGCTGACGGCCATTGCCGAGCGTTTTGGCACGCCGACCTATGTGTATTCCCGTGCGCACATCGAGGCGCAATACAACGCTTTCGCCGATGCCCTGAACGGCGTGCCGCACCTGGTGTGTTTCGCGGTCAAGGCCAACTCCAACCTGGGTGTGCTCAATGTCCTGGCGCGTTTGGGCGCCGGTTTTGACATCGTGTCCCGTGGCGAGCTGGAACGTGTGCTGGCCGCTGGCGGCTCGGCTGACAAGATCGTGTTCTCCGGTGTGGGCAAAACCCGTGACGACATGCGTCGCGCCCTGGAAGTGGGCGTGCACTGCTTCAACGTCGAGTCCACCGAAGAGCTTGAGCGCCTGCAGATTGTGGCCGCCGAAATGGGCGTTCGCGCGCCGGTCTCGCTGCGGGTCAACCCGGACGTCGATGCGGGCACGCACCCGTACATTTCCACCGGCCTGAAGGAAAACAAGTTCGGTATCGCCATCGCTGACGCCGAAGATGTGTACATCCGCGCCGCACAATTGCCGAACCTGGAAGTGGTTGGCGTCGATTGCCATATCGGCTCGCAACTGACCACCCTCGAACCTTTCATCGATGCGCTCGACCGCCTGCTGGCGCTGATCGACCGTCTGAGCGATTGCGGCATTTACCTGCGCCATATCGATCTGGGTGGTGGTTTGGGCGTGCGTTATCGCGACGAAGAGCCGCCGTTGGCCGGCGATTACATCAAGGCCGTGCGCGAGCGCATTGACGGTCGCGACCTGGCGCTGGTGTTCGAGCCCGGCCGCTTTATCGTGGCCAATGCGGGCGTGCTGCTGACCCGGGTCGAGTACCTCAAGCACACCGAACACAAGGATTTCGCCATCGTCGATGCGGCGATGAACGACCTGATCCGCCCTGCGTTGTACCAGGCCTGGATGGACGTGACCGCGGTTCGCCCGCGTGACACCGAAGCCCGTGCTTACGACATCGTCGGCCCGATCTGCGAAACCGGCGACTTCCTGGCCAAGGACCGCCAACTGGCCCTGGCCGAAGGCGATCTGCTGGCGGTGCACTCGGCTGGCGCGTATGGCTTTGTCATGAGTTCGAACTACAACACCCGTGGCCGCGCTGCCGAAGTTCTGGTGGATGGCGACCAAGCATTTGAAGTGCGTCGTCGCGAGACCGTAGCCGAGTTGTTTGCTGGCGAAAGCCTGCTGGCGGAGTAAACCCATGTTGCTGCGTTTTACTAAAATGCACGGCCTGGGCAATGACTTCATGGTTCTCGACCTGGTCAGCCAGCACGCGCATATCCTGCCCAAGCATGCCAAGCAATGGGGTGATCGGCACACGGGTGTCGGTTTTGATCAACTGCTGCTGGTTGAGGCACCGAGCAACCCGGAGGTGGATTTCCGTTACCGGATCTTCAACTCCGACGGTTCCGAAGTTGAGCAATGCGGCAACGGTGCGCGCTGTTTTGCGCGCTTCGTGCTCGACAAACGCTTGACCACCAAGCGCCAGTTCAAGGTCGAAACCAAAGGCGGCATCATCGAACTGAACGTGCGCAGCGATGGGCAAATCAGCGTCGACATGGGCCCGCCGCGTCTGATTCCTGCCGAGATTCCGTTTGTGGCCGATGCCCAGGCGTTGAGCTATGAGCTGGATGTCGACGGGCAGACCGTTGAGTTGGCGGCCGTGTCGATGGGCAACCCCCATGCGGTGCTGCGCGTCGACGATATCAACGCCGCGCCGGTGCATGAGCTGGGACCAAAAATTGAACATCACCCGCGCTTCCCGGCACGGGTCAATGTCGGTTTTCTTCACGTAATTGATCGCCAGCGCGGGCAACTGCGGGTCTGGGAACGTGGCGCCGGGGAAACCCAGGCCTGCGGTACCGGCGCGTGTGCCGCTGCTGTGGCCGCCATCAGCCTGGGCTGGATGGACTCGCCGCTGATCCTGGATTTGCCCGGTGGCCGTTTGTCCATCGAATGGGCCGGTCCAGGCCATTCGGTGATCATGACCGGCCCGGCGATGCGTGTTTACGAAGGACAAGTCCGTTTATGAGCGAGCGCAACCGATGACCGACAAGACGCAGCCCTTGGAACTCGACGCATCTGTGGATAACTCGCAGGCAGACACTGTTGCGGCCTACCTGCAGGCGCATCCGGACTTCTTCAACCAGCGCGATGAGCTGTTGCTGTCGCTGCGCATTCCACACCAGCGCGGCGACACGATCTCGCTGGTGGAGCGCCAGCTGGAGCTGTTGCGTGGTCGTAACATCGAGATGCGTCATCGGTTGTCCCAGTTGATGGACGTGGCCCGCGACAACGACCGCCTGTTCGAGAAAACCCGGCGCCTCAACCTCGCCTTGATGGACGCTACCAGCCTTGATGAACTGGTGATTGCCGTCGAAGACAGCTTGCGCCAGGACTTTCAGGTCCCCTTCGTCAGCCTTGTGCTGTTTGGCGACAACCCGATGCCGGTCGGCCGCTGGGTCAACAGTGCCGAGGCGCAACGCGCGCTGGGTGGTTTGCTGACGGAAGGCAAAGCGGTCAGCGGCAGCCTGCGCGAGCATGAGCTGGACTTCCTGTTTGGCGAAGAGCAGCGCAAGCAGATCGGTTCGACGGCCGTGGTGGCGCTCAACCATCTGGGTTTGCACGGCGTACTGGCGATTGCCAGTCGCGACCCGCAGCACTACAAGAGCTCGGTGGGCAGCCTGTTCCTGGGTTATGTCGCCGAAGTTCTGGGCCGGATGCTGCCGCGCTTTACCAACGCCCTGCGTTCGGTACGTTAGATGCAAGGTCAGCTGGACGCTTACTGCATTCACCTGCGCAGTGAGCGCCAGGTGTCGCCCCATACGCTGGAGGCTTACCGCCGCGACCTGAACAAGGTGCTGGGGTTTTGCGCCAAAGAATCAATCACCAGCTGGACTGCGCTGGATATCCAGCGCCTGCGCCAGCTGGTGTCACGTCTGCATCAGCAAGGGCAATCATCGCGCAGCATTGCGCGTTTGCTCTCGGCGGTGCGCGGGCTTTATCACTATCTCAATCGCGAAGGTTTGTGCGACCACGACCCGGCCAACGGCCTGGCCCCGCCCAAAGGTGAGCGTCGCCTGCCCAAAACCCTGGATACCGACCGTGCCCTGCAATTGCTGGAGGGTGCCATTGAGGACGACTTTATGGCCCAGCGCGATCAGGCCATTCTGGAGTTGTTCTACTCCTCGGGGCTGCGCCTTTCGGAGCTGACCGGGCTCAATCTGGAGCAACTGGACCTGGCAGACGGGCTGGTGGAAGTGCTCGGCAAGGGCAGCAAGACCCGCGTGCTGCCTGTGGGCAAGAAGGCCCGGGAGGCGCTGCAGGCGTGGTTGCCCTTGCGGGCTCTGGCCAACCCCGAGGACGACGCCGTGTTCGTCAGCCAGCGCGGCAGGCGTCTTGGGCCGCGAGCCATTCAACTGCGGGTCAAGGCAGCCGGAGAGCGCGAGCTGGGGCAGAACCTGCACCCGCACATGCTGCGCCATTCATTTGCCAGCCATCTGTTGGAGTCCTCCCAGGATTTGCGCGCCGTGCAAGAGTTGTTGGGGCATGCGGACATCAAAACTACGCAAATCTATACTCATCTGGACTTCCAGCATCTGGCATCGGTCTACGACAGTGCCCACCCACGGGCCAAACGCAGTAAGGACAGTGAATGACGATTGAGCTGATTACCTTCGACCTGGACGACACCCTGTGGGATACCGCACCGGTGATCGTGAGTGCCGAAGCGGTGCTGCGCGAATGGCTGGTTGTTAATGCACCAAAAGTGGGCGCTTTAGACGTTGAGGCATTTCAGGCCGTTCGCCAGCAGGTCTTGAGTGACGAGCCGCAACTGCGGCACCGGATCAGTGCGCTGCGCCGGCAGATCCTGTTTCATGCCCTGCAGGGTGCGGGTTACGTGAATGCTGCCAGCCTGGCCGATGATGCATTTGCCGTGTTCATCGAGGCGCGCCACGCCCTGGAAGTGTTCCCGCAGGTCGAGCCGATGCTGATCACCCTGGCCCGGGATTACGCCTTGGGGGTGGTCACCAACGGCAATGCCGATGTACGGCGAATCGGTCTGGGGCATCACTTCAAGTTTGTGTTGTGTGCCGAAGATATCGGCATCGCCAAGCCGGATGTGCGGTTGTTTCATGAGGCACTGGTGCGTGGTGGGGTGGCAGCGGGTTCGGCGGTGCATGTGGGCGATCATCCGGGCGACGATATCGCCGGTGCCCAGCAGGCGGGTTTGCGCGCGGTGTGGTTCAACCCGGGCGGCAAACACTGGGACGGCGACAAGGCCCCGGACGCCGAGATTGGCTGCTTGAGTGAGTTGCCGGCGGTGTTGAA
>JBILYW010000163.1:0-6980 GCA_044377555.1 Pseudomonas sp. | reverse complement strand
CCCTTGTGGAGAACTCCTGATGACCGAACCGCTGCTGATCCCCTGCCCCCACTGCAACGGCCTTAACCGTATCCCTGCCGGGCGTCTCGGCGAGCACCCCAAATGCGGGCGCTGCAAGAATGAAGTGCTGCTGGGCAAACCCTTCGATTTGAAACAGACCGACTACGCCAGCCAGATCAAGGGCGACCTGCCGCTGCTGGTGGACGTATGGGCCGAGTGGTGCGGGCCGTGCAAGGCCTTTGCCCCGGTGTTTGAACAAGCCGCCAGCCAACTGGCCGGCAAGTGCCGACTGGCCAAGCTCGACAGTGAAGCCAATCAGCAGTTGGCCGGGCAATTGGGCATTCGCTCGATCCCCAGCCTGATCCTGTTCAAAAACGGCCAGGAAGTCGCTCGCCAGAGTGGTGCCTTGCCTTTGCAGCAACTCACCGCCTGGCTGCGCAGCCAGGGCATCAGTGCTTAAGCGTTCTGATCCAGATAGTCGTGCAACTCTACAAACTGCTGGGTCAGCTTGTGTCGCGGGTCGAAGTGAATCAAAGGCTGACAGGCCTGATGCGACTCGCGCATGCGCACTGAGCTGCTGAGGTACATCGGCAGCACAGGCAACCCTTCCGCAATCAGCTCATCGAGCATCTGCTGGGGCAAGCTGGCCCGGGCCTGGAACTGATTGACCACGATGCCTTCAACCAGCAAGCCTTCGTTATGGTCTTCTCTCAGGTCATCGATTTCAGATAACAGACCATATAGCGCCTGACGCGAAAAACTGTCGCAATCAAATGGGATCAACACCCGATCACATGCGATCAACGCCGATACTGCATAAAAATTCAATGCGGGCGGGGTATCGACATAAATACGGTCATAGTCTTGGGCCAACTCATCAAACAGCTTTCGCAGCTTGTTGATCTTGTGCTTGGCCTCAAGTTTTGGCTGCAAATCGGCCAGTTCGCCCGTGGCGGTAACAACATGCAAGTTTTCGAAGGGTGTTTCGTAAATATCAACACGATTTTTCTTCGAGCCAACCCCGGCGGACAAGCTGTGTTTGAAGAAGTCGGCAATACCCATCGGGATATCGTCACCGGTCAGTCCGGTCAGGTATTGAGTCGAGTTGGCCTGAGCATCCAGATCCACCAACAACGTGCGATACCCTTCGCTGGCACTGACTGCAGCCAGGTTACACGCGATGCTGGACTTGCCCACACCGCCTTTTTGGTTGAACACCACGCGACGCATTTCAAAACCTCCGTGTACCAGTGAGTATCCGAGTGTAGATGCCCTTTACGCGGCTTAGCTACCTTGCTACGAAACGACTTACACCTATATTGCGTTTATCCACAAATGCGAACGAACATCTCTCCCTACCGCTACGCATTAAGCCTATTCTTTTCGGATAACAGGAAAACCATACTTAAAGTGTAAGCATTATTTGCTACGAACTAACTGCACCGGGATAATGCCGCCATTCTGTATTAGGTGCGGCGTCGATCGGCGCCCACTTTCGCATCAAGGAAGCCTGCAAGGGCGGGATGAAACTCCAGTGATCAATTTCAATATCGCCGCGTGGCGCGCTTGGGCTCCGGGCCTCGACAGCGTGGCCGATTGGCAGGCCTGGAGCCAGCACCCCCGCGTACTTGACGCCAGCAGTGCCGCTCCCGACGTCTCGTTTTTACCCGCCATGCAACGGCGTCGTCTCAGCCGCCTGGCGCGCATGGCCTTCAGCGTCGGCTGGCCACTGGCCAAAGGCTACGAAACGCTGCCACTGGTGTTTGCCTCGCGCCACGGCGAAACCCCGCGCACGTTCGACATCCTCAGCGACCTCGCTGCCGGTCAGCCCTTGTCTCCTACACAGTTCAGCCTCTCGGTGCATAACGCGGTCATTGGGCTGTGGTCAATCATGCGCGGCGAGACCAGCGAAATGACCGCCCTTGCCGCCGCCGGTGATGGCCTGGAGCACGGTCTGATCGAGGCCTGCGCCTTGCTGAATGAAGGCGCGCCCGCTGTGCTGCTGATCATCACCGAAGAGCAACCACCACAAGCCTATGCGCAATGGATTGATGATGTGCCCTTCCCTTATGCCGTGGGCCTGCTGCTGACACCCGGCAAGCAATGGCAGATTTCCCTCGCAAGCAACGCAACAGGCATCGGGCAGGCCCCGTGGCCTCATAGCCTGAACTTGTTGCGCCACCTGTTTGATCAGCAGACGTCATTCCAGCACGTCTGGAAAAAACGCGTTTGGAACTGGCAACGCAACCCGTGAGCGCTCGCCGCGATGCCTATCTGTGGCGCCTGGTCGCCACGGCCATCAGCTTTGCACTCTTCGGCCTCGGGGGCCTGTGCCTGCGAGCGGTGATTTTCCCGGTGCTCAGTTGCCTGCCAGGGGACGCCGCTCGTCACCGCGAACGCGCACGTACGACCATCAGTCGGCTCTTCTGGCTGTTTATCCGCACAATGGCCCGCATGGGGGTGCTGACCTATGACGTGCAAGGTGCCGAACGGCTCGGTCGTCCGGGCCAGATGATCATTGCCAACCACCCGTCGCTTATCGACGTGGTTTTTTTGATCGGCCTGGTGAGAAACGCCAATTGCGTGGTCAAACAGAGCCTTTGGCAAAACCCGTTTACCCGAAGCCCTGTGCGTGCCGCGCAGTACATCAGCAATGATGGCAGCGTCGACATGCTCGATAACGCCTCAGATGCGTTGCAGCAAGGCCAGACCCTGATCATTTTCCCGGAAGGCACCCGCACGCAACCTGGCCTGGCACCCGCCTTTCATCGCGGCGCCGCCGCGATAGCATTGCGGGGTGCGAAGATCATCACGCCGGTGGTGATCAAGGTCAGCCCCACCACGCTGACCAAAGCCGAACCCTGGTACCGCATACCCCATCGGCGCGTGCACTTCAGTTTTCGGGTGGGGGCCGATATAGATCCAGACACCTTTATCGCGCGTGGCCCGCCGCCTAAAGCCTCGCGCCTGCTCAATGACTTCGTGCATGACTACTTTATTAAGGAGCTCGCCACAGATGAGCGATCTGAAAAGCGACATTAAACAACTGATCATCGATGCCCTGGGCCTCGAAGACATCAGCGTCAGCGACATCGGCGACGAGCAAACCCTGTTTGGCGAAGGCCTGGGGCTGGACTCGGTCGACGCGCTTGAGCTGGGCCTGGCGATTCAAAAAACCTACGGCATCAAAATAGACGCCGACGCCAAAGACACCCGCAATCACTTTTCCAACGTGGCCAGCCTTGCGGCTTTTGTCACGGCCAAACAGGCAGCCTGAGACCGAACCATGCAAACCCGTGACGACATTTTCAATACCCTGCGCGACGCTCTGGTCGAACTTTTCGAACTGGAACCGGAGCGCGTCACCCTGGACGCCAACCTGTATCAGGACCTGGAAATCGACAGCATCGACGCCGTCGACCTGATCGACCACATCAAACGCAAAACCGGCAAAAGAATCGCTGCTGAAGAGTTCAAATCGGTACGCACCGTAAACGACGTGGTCGAGGCGGTTTACCGCCTGGTTCACGCTGACGCATGAGTCGACTGATTGGCCTTGGCCTGCTGCTGGCTGGCCTGCTGTACCCCTTCGCGGTGTATTTCGGCATGGCGCATTTCGCCCCGTGGCAGTTCGCATTGCTGCTTGGCAGCCTGTGGCTGGCCCGCGCCCTGACCGGCAAGCGACGCCCCGGCAGTGTGTGGATGGCGGCAGTCGCACTGGTGTTCTGCGGCTTGCTGGCGCTGTTCAACAGCCCGGCACTGTTGCGCTGGTACCCGGTACTGATCAGCACGTTCATGCTCTGCCTGTTCGGTCTGAGCCTGAAGTTCGGACCACCGATGATCGAACGCATGGCACGCTTACGCGAGCCGGTGTTACCCGAGATCGCAATTGTTTACACGCGGCAGGTCACCAAAGTCTGGTGCCTGTTTTTTATGCTCAACGGGTTAGTCGCAGCCAGTCTGACGCTGTGGGCGCCGTTGAGTTGGTGGACGTTGTACAACGGCCTTATCGCCTACGGGCTGATGGGGCTGCTGTTTGCCATTGAATGGCTGATACGACAAAAGGTAAGAGGCCGGGCATGAACTGGATAAAACTTGAGCAGCTATTGCTCAAGGGACACGCAGAGCGCCGGGTCACGGTAGACCCCGCGCTGAACCACGACACTCTCTGTGAACAGGCCCTGCGCCTGGCTGGCGGGCTGCAACAGCGCGGCGTGCAGCACATTGCCGTGCACCTTGAAGACGCCGCCGAACTGGCCGTGGCTTTACTCGGTGCGTGGCGGGCCGGGGTCGGCGTGCTGTTGCCCGCCGACTTGCAAGCGCAAACCCGTCAGCGCTGGGATTCCCGGGTTGACCTGTGGATAACTCAAAGCGACGAATTGCAGGGTTTATACGCTGACGCACTGCCTGCTGCAGAGCTGGATCTGGACCTGTGCCAGCTCAGCCTGTGCACCTCGGGCTCCAGCGGCGAACCCAAGCGAATCGACAAAAACCTGCGCCAGATGGCCAACGAAGTCCAGGCCCTGGAACAGTTGTGGGGCGCTGATTTGGGCGATGCCTGCATCATCGCCAGCGTGGCGGCACAGCATATTTATGGCTTGTTGTTCCGCGTGCTGTGGCCCTTGTGCGCAGGCCGCACCTTTGTGCGCAAGCAGTTGGCATACCCTGAAGACATGCAGCGCGCCAGCCGCGAGCACCCGTCATTCGCTTGGGTCGCCAGCCCGGCCCTGCTCAAGCGCATGACCGACAACCTCGACTGGCCCGCCTTAAGCCCGGTACGCCGGGTGTTTTCGTCGGGTGGTGCTTTGCCTGAAGAGGCGGCACAAGCGTTGTTCGAGCGCTTGGGCCAGTGGCCGACCGAAATCCTTGGCAGCTCGGAAACCGGTGGTATCGCATGGCGTCAGGGCCAACACCTGTGGCAACCCTTTGCCGATGTGCACCTGAGCCAGAGCGAAGATGGCGCCCTGATCATCGCCTCGGCGTACTTGCCCGCGGGTCATCTCGAACACACGGCTGATGCGGCCCGCATCGAGGCCGATGGCCGTTTCGAGTTGCTTGGGCGTCTGGATCGCATCGTCAAACTGGAAGAAAAACGCATCTCCCTGCCAATGCTGGAACACGCACTGGTGAACCACGACTGGGTGGCTGAAGCCCGCCTGGGCGTGGTCAATGAAAACCGCGCCTCGCTGGGCGCCTTGCTGGTGCTCAGTGACAGCGGCCTGTTTGCCTTGCGCGAACACGGCCGTCGCGCCCTGACCCAAACCCTGCGCCAGCACTTGAGCCAGCACTGCGAAGCGCTGGCCTTGCCGCGCCGCTGGCGTTTGCTGCGCCAGTTGCCGCTCAACAGCCAGGGCAAACTGCCACAGGCACAGGTCGATGCGTTGTTACTGGCCCCACGCCCCAAGTTGCCAGAAGTGCTGAGCCAGGCCCGAACCGATGAGCAATGGACACTCAACCTCTCTATCCCCCCGGATCTGGCGTACTTCAGTGGCCACTTTCCCAAAACCCCGGTACTGCCGGGCGTAGTGCAAGTGGAATGGGCAATGATGCTGAGCCAGCAACTGCTCGACCTGCCGCCGCGTTTTGCAGGGATGGAAGTGCTCAAATTCCAGCAACTGGTACGCCCCGGCGACACCGTCGAACTGACCCTGCGTTTTGACCCTGTCCGCAGCAAATTGCACTTCGCCTACCGCAACGCCACGGCGCCGTGCTCCAGTGGCCGCATCGTGCTGGAGCCAGCCCATGCATAACCCCATCATCTTCTGTGGGAGCGGGCTTGCTCGCGATGGCATCACCGCGTTGTTTCTGACACTCCGAAGCCTCTGCGACAGGGCCCGTCCCCATGCATAACCCTTGTGCCGTGATCCCGGTCTACAACCACGAAACGGCCGTGCCTGCCGTGGTTGACGCCCTGCTCGCCGCCGGTTTGCCTTGCGTGCTGGTCGACGACGCCAGCAGCCCCGCGTGCAGTGCCGTTCTCGAACAGCTTGCCGAGGGCGAGAACATCTTCCTCATCCGTCTTGCCATCAATCAGGGCAAGGGCGGCGCGGTCATGGCGGGCCTGCGTGAGGCGGCGAGACTGGGCTTTACCCACGCCCTGCAAGTGGATGCCGACGGCCAGCACGATCTGCGCGACGTGGCGACCTTCATCCAGGTTTCGCAACACAATCCCCAAGCGCTGATCTGCGGTTATCCACAGTACGACGCCAGCGTGCCCAAGGGCCGTTTGTATGCCCGTTACCTGACCCACGTGTGGGTGTGGATCAACAGCCTGTCACTGCAAATCCCGGATTCAATGTGCGGCTTTCGGGTGTATCCGCTGGCGCCGACACTGGCGTTGATCAACTCGGTCAAACTGGGCAAACGCATGGATTTCGACCCCGAAATCCTTGTGCGCCTGGCCTGGCGCAATCAGCCCATGCGCTGGCTGCCGACCAAGGTTCACTACCCCCAGGACGGCCTGTCGCACTTTCGCCTGTTCCACGACAACGTGCTGATCTCCTGTATGCACACCAAACTGTTTTTCGGCATGTTGTTGCGCTTGCCAGGCATCCTCTGGAGGCGCTGCAGAGCATGAGCGAACCTCAAAAACATTGGGCTGACCACAAGGAGCGCGGCAGTTTCCGGCTGATGAAGCTCACCGCGTTCGGCGTCAAACTGCTGGGTCGACGTCTGCTCAGCCCGGTGCTGTACGCCATCGTGCTGTACTTCTTTTTATTCGGTGGCCGCGCCCGGCGCAGCATCTGGCAATACCAGCAGCGACTGGCCGACTGGAGCGGGCAAAGCGACCTGCGCCCCACCCGCCGCAGGGTGTTCGGGCAGTTCATGGCGTTTGCCGATGCCCTGCTCGACAAGCTCGACGTGTGGAACGGCCGCCTCAAGATCGAAGACATCGAAATCGTCGACCCCGCCCTGCTGCGCAACCAGTTACGCGGTGAACGGGGGCAGATGCTGGTGGGTGCACACCTGGGCAACCTGGA
>JBILYW010000162.1:0-7062 GCA_044377555.1 Pseudomonas sp. | reverse complement strand
TTGCGGGCACGCTGCTCGTCTTCACGGGCGCGAATCACGTCATCGAAGGCTTCCTGCACTTCACGCGGTGCCGCTGCGCTCTGTACGTTCACCTGAGTCACGGTGATACCGGTCTTGTAGGTATCGAGGAAACGCTGCAAGCGCTCTTTGATATCCACAGCCATCTGCTCACGACCTTCGGTCAGGACCTGATCCATTGCAGTGGAACCCACTACGTGGCGCAAGGCACTGTCGGTAGCCTGTTGCAAGCTGACTTCCGGTTGATCAACGTTCAACACGAAGTCGCGCAGGTTGCTGATCTTGTACTGCACGGTCAGCGGCACTTCGACGATGTTTTCGTCTTCAGTGAGCATCTGACCCTGCTTGGTGTACGCACGCTCACGCGTCACGTTCTCCATGTACTTTTTGTCGAACGGCGGGAAGTAGATGTTCAGGCCAGGCCCAACGGTGTCGTAGTACTTGCCCAGGCGCAGCACCACGGCTTGCTCCTGTTCGTCGACTACATAGACCGCGCTGTATAGCCACGCAGCCGCCAGCACGACCAGCCCGATGCCGAGCAAACCGTAACCGGCGCCCTTGCCATTCGAACCACCGTCACTGCCGCTACCGCCAGTACGTTTTTTTCCACCACCGAACAACCCATTCAGGCTTTCCTGCAGCTTTCGGAAGGCCTCGTCGAGATCTGGTGGTCCCTTGCGGTCGCCATTATTAGGGCGTTTGCCACCCCAAGGATCTTGATTATTCGAGTTGCCACCCGGCTCATTCCAAGCCATAGCGCTCTCCATCTGATAAAGCAAAGACGCGCCCACGGCGCGCCGACCAATGCTACAGAATGCCTATCACAGCGGCACAGCCGCTTTGCGAGGCTTTTATTGCAAAGTGTGTTCTTCGATGAATTCCAGCGGTTGCATCCCTTCGCGGCTAACCAAGCGGTTCAGCTCGGCTCGCGGCAGGCGCACGTCCAGCAAACTGGAGCCCTCGTCGTCATGCTCTTCTTTCTGCACAACACCCAGTTCGAAGAACTGTGCACGCAGTCGAGCAAAACGTTGCGGCAAGCGCAAGGTGCCAACGAACAAATCATTACCCAGCAACTCGGCGATGGCCTGCTCAAGCAACTCCAACCCTTGGCCGTCACGGGCCGATAACCAGACCCGTTGCGGCTTGCCGTCGGCATCTCGCTGGATCTGCGGCTCGACACCTTCAAGCAAATCGATTTTGTTGTAGACCTCGAGGATCGGCAAGTCCTGGGCACCAATTTCACCCAGCACCACCATCACCTGCTCGATCTGCGCCATGCGCTCAGGTTCGTGCGCATCGATCACGTGCAGCAGCAAATCGGAATTGCTCGACTCTTCGAGCGTAGACCGGAAAGCCTCAACTAGCTTGTGCGGAAGGTGACGAATGAAACCCACGGTATCGGCCAGGACAATTGGCCCCAGGTCGCCCAGATCAAGACGGCGCAAGGTCGGGTCGAGCGTGGCGAACAACTGGTCAGCGGCGAATACGTCAGAACCGGTGACCTTGTTGAACAACGTGGATTTACCGGCGTTGGTATAGCCCACCAGCGAAACTGTAGGAATATCGGCGCGTTTGCGCCCTCTACGGGACTGCTCGCGTTGACTGCGGACTTTTTTCAGACGGGACTTGATCTGGCTGATGCGCACACGCAACAGACGGCGGTCGGTTTCGAGCTGGGTTTCACCCGGCCCGCGCATACCAATGCCGCCACCTTGGCGCTCAAGGTGGGTCCAGCCACGCACAAGACGCGTGCTCATGTGGTCAAGCTGGGCCAGTTCGACCTGCAACTTGCCTTCATGGGTACGGGCGCGTTGAGCGAAGATATCGAGAATCAGCCCGGTGCGATCAAGTACGCGGCACTCGAAAACACGTTCGAGGTTACGTTCCTGACTGGGCGTGAGCACGTGATTGAAGATCACGATGTCGACCTTCTCGGCCTTGACCAGGTCGCGCAACTCCTCGACCTTGCCACTGCCAATCAGGTACTTGGCCGATGGCCGATGACGCGGCACGTTAAAAAACGCGACGGTCTCGGCGCCGGCCGATACAGCTAACTCCTGGAACTCCTGCGGATCTTCGCGCGCCTCAGGGTCCTGTCCTTCCAAGTGAACGAGGATTGCCCGCTCACCACCACCGTGGCGCTCAAAGAACAAAGCAGACTCCTATCAAGCGTTACCTGGTTCAGCGTCTGCCAGTTCCGATTCAGCTGCGCTTGGCAGACGAATTGGACGTACTGGTACGACTGTCGAGATTGCGTGCTTGTAAACCATTTGGCTGACGGTGTTTTTCAGCAGAATCACGAACTGGTCGAAAGACTCGATGGTCCCCTGCAGCTTGATGCCGTTGACCAGATAGATGGAAACGCCAACCTTCTCTTTACGCAAAGTATTCAAGTAAGGGTCTTGTAGCGAATGCCCTTTTGACATATGCCGCACTCCTGTAAGGATAAAAAATAGAAACAAAAATTAGATGACCGCTGTCGCCACATCCATAGGATAGACGGCATTTGCCAAGACTCAGCTCAATATGGAGACCGATTCCAGGTATTTCAAGGCTCGTGGCAGATTGTCGCAGTCCAGGCTGTCCAGCCAATGCAGATCTTCCCAACTGCGCAACCAGGTGAACTGACGCTTCGCCAACTGGCGCGTGGCGATGATGCCGCGCTCCTGCATCTCGGCCGCTGTCAGCTTGCCGTCCAGGTAATCCCAGACTTGGCGATAGCCTACAGCACGTATAGACGGCAACCCTGCATGCAGGTCACTTCTACGGCGCAGGCTTAAGACCTCGTCAACGAACCCCTGTTCCAGCATCTGCCCGAATCTTTGTGCAATTCGCTCATGCAGCACCTGACGGTTCGCCGGAGCGATGGCCAGATGCGCGACAGTATAGGGCAATTGGCTGTGCCCAGAAGCCGCTGCTTTAATCGTTTGTTCAGATTGTTTTTGCCGATGCTCTGTCACGCTCATGCCGCTGACCCGATAAACCTCCAGCGCCCGCGTCAGTCGCTGGGGGTCATTGGGGTGAATCCGCGCCGCAGACTCCGGATCAATCGCCGCCAACTGGTCGTGCAAGGCTTGCCAGCCAAGGCGCAGGGCCTCTTCTTCGAGCTGCGCACGCACCACGGCGTCGGCCGCCGGCATGTCCGCCAGGCCGTCAATCAAGGCTTTGTAATAGAGCATGGTGCCGCCCACCAGCAGCGGGATATTGCCCCGCGCGGTGATCTCGGCCATGGCTTTGAGCGCATCGCGGCGAAAATCTGCCGCCGAATAGCTCTCAGCCGGATCGAGAATATCGATCAACCGGTGAGGATGAGCGGCCAGGATTTCTTTGGACGGTTTGGCCGTACCGATGTCCATGCCGCGATAGACCAGGGCCGAATCGACACTGATCAGCTCGCATGGCAGCACCTTGCTCAGCTCGATGGCCAGATCGGTTTTGCCGGCAGCCGTTGGCCCCATCAAAAAAATGGCCGGGGGTAAAACGTTGGAACCTGTCATCAGCGACCGCGCAAAAAGAGTTTGTCCAAGTCGTCCAGGCCCATTTGGGTCCAGGTGGGACGACCATGATTGCACTGACCACTGCGCTCGGTGTTTTCCATATCGCGCAACAAGCCGTTCATTTCCGGGATCGCCAGGCGGCGGTTGGCCCGGATGGCACCGTGGCAGGCCATGGTGCCGAGCAGTTCGTTGAGGTGCGCCTGAATCCGGTCACTGGTGCCGTATTCCATCAGGTCGGCCAGCACGTCGTGCACCAGGCGCTGAGCCTCGGCCTGCTTGAGCAAGGCCGGGATCTGGCGGATGGCGAGGGTTTCCGGGCCAAGGCGCTGCAGCTCAAAGCCCAGACGCTGGAACCACTCGGCATGCTCTTCGGCGCAATCGGCTTCACGCTGACTGACCGCGATCGACTCCGGCACCAGCAGGGGCTGCCCGCTCAGGCCTTCGCTGGCCATGGCGATCTTGAGGCGCTCATACATGATGCGTTCGTGGGCCGCGTGCATATCCACCAGCACCAGCCCCTGGGCGTTCTCGGCCAGGATGTAAATACCCTTGAGCTGCGCCAGGGCGAAGCCCAGCGGGGGGATATCGCCCTGCCCGTCGGGCAGCGGCGCCGCGTTGGCTTCGGGCAGTGGCGCAAAAAACTCGCGATAGGCATTGCGCGCTTCTTCGGCAGGAACCGAAGGCGCAGATGACTGAGGCCGGTACTGATACTGAAACCCCGCCCCGGCGCCCGAACCCGCTACATGCCGGGTCGGCGCAGATTGTGGTTGTTCCAGCGCATTAGCTGCCAGGCGCATTTCGCCTTGCGGCCCGAACTCCCCGGCATCGAGCCCCGTCGGACGTTCGGCCCCGGGAACCGGCGCAGGCGCGGCCAGTTGATCTTCCGGGCGTACATCGCCCAGGGCTCGGTGCAGGGTGCCATACAGAAAATCGTGAACCATTCGCCCGTCACGGAAGCGGACTTCGTGTTTGGTCGGGTGCACGTTGACGTCGACCACCGAAGGGTCGACCTCAAAGAACAGCACAAAGGTCGGGTGCCGGCCGTTGAACAGCACGTCCCGATACGCCTGGCGCACCGCATGGGCCACCAGTTTGTCGCGCACCGCACGACCGTTCACATAGAAATACTGCAGGTCGGCCTGGCTGCGGGAAAAGGTCGGCAAACCGACCCAGCCCCATAAATGCAAACCGTTGCGCTCGATCTCGATCGGCAGTGCCTGCTCCAGAAACGCAGAGCCGCATACCGCCGCCACACGCCGGGCACGAGCCGTATCGTCACGGGCCTCATGCAGGTTGAGGATGGTTTTACCGTTGTGGCGCAGATTGAATGCCACATCAAACCGCGCCAGCGCCAGGCGTTTGATCACTTCTTGCAGGTGATCAAACTCGGTTTTTTCGGTTTTGAGAAACTTGCGCCGCGCCGGGGTATTGAAGAACAGGTCACGCACTTCAACCGAAGTGCCCACCGGGTGCGCGGCCGGCTGGACCCGGGGCGCCATGTCACGACCCTCGGTTTCGACCTGCCAGGCCTGATCTGCATCACGGGTGCGCGAAGTCAGGGTCAGACGTGCGACGGAGCTGATGGAGGCCAGGGCCTCTCCGCGAAAGCCCAGGCTCATTACCCGTTCAAGGTCTTCGAGGTCGCGAATCTTGCTGGTGGCGTGGCGTGCCAGGGCCAGCGGCAAGTCGTCGCTGGAAATGCCGCTGCCATCGTCACGCACCCGCAGCAGCTTGATCCCGGCCTGCTCCACATCCACGTCAATACGCTTGGCGCCCGAGTCGAGGCTGTTTTCCAGCAACTCCTTGATCACCGAAGCCGGGCGCTCAACCACCTCGCCCGCCGCGATCTGGTTGGCCAGTCGCGGGCTGAGCAGTTCAATACGGGCGCTGCTGTTCAGCTCAGCGTCACTCATTGCTTGGACACCAGCTCGGAGGCCGGAATATTCAGGTTCTGGCCGACTTTCAATTCATCGGTTTTCAGGCTGTTACTGGAACGCAATGTCGCCACGCCCACCTGATAACGCACAGCAATCATCGCCAGGGTTTCGCCAGGGCGAACCGTGTGTTCGCGGGCGCCCTGGGCAATCTTGCCGGTATCACGCAACCAGGCGATGTAAGTGCCTGGCGGCGGGTTTTGCTGGAAGAACTGACGCACGCCGCTGCTGATCGAGCGTGCCAGCGCTTGCTGGTGGCTGCTCGACGCCAGCTTGGAGGCTTCGTTGGAGTTCGAGATAAACCCGGTTTCGACGAGGATCGACGGGATATCCGGCGACTTGAGCACCATGAAGCCGGCTTGCTCCACACGCTGCTTGTGCAGCGGTGTCACCCGACCAATGTTGCTCAAGACTTTCTGACCCACGTTCAGGCTGGATGTCAGCGAAGCCGTCATCGACAGATCAAGCAACACCCCCGCCAGCATGCGGTCCTTGTCGTCGAGGCTCACGTTACCCGCGCCGCCGATCAAGTCAGAACGGTTTTCGCTGTCTGCCAGCCAGCGAGCCGTCTCGGAAGTCGCACCACGCTCGGACAACGCAAATACCGAGGCACCAAAGGCCGCCTTGGACGGTGCGGCGTCAGCGTGGATCGACACAAACAGATCGGCGCCCTTCTTGCGGGCGATTTCGGTACGGCCACGCAGCGGGATAAAGTAATCGCCGGTACGTGTCAGCTCAGCCCTGAAGCCTTTCATGCCGTTGATCTGGCGCTGCAACTCTTTGGCAATCGCCAGCACCACGTGTTTTTCGCGCTGGCCGCCAGAACCCGAAGCGCCCGGGTCTTCGCCGCCGTGGCCGGCGTCAATGACCACCACCACGCTGCGCTTGCCACTGGGGATCGGAGGCAATTTCACGTCAGGTTGAGCGGGAGTGACCGGCACCACAGGCACCGTGGCCACATTGGTGGCGGGCAAACTTGGTGTGAGGTCGGCGCCCTGATCATAAAGATCAACCACCAGGCGATTGCCGTACTGCGCATTCGGCGCCAGCACAAAGCTCTTGGGAGTGACGGCCTTTTTCAGGTCGATCACCACACGCAAGTCAGTCGGAGTGCGTTGCGCCGAGCGCATGCTGGTAATCGGCGTGTTGGCCGTGGCCACGTTCAACGGCCCGGCCAGGGTCGCACCGTTGATATCAATCACCAGACGGTCGGGGGCTGTCAGCGTAAAGACGCTGTGTTGCACCGGGCCCGTGAGGTCAAAGACCAGTCGTGTGTTGTCCGGCGCACGCCACAAACGCACGCTCTTTACCTGTGTTGCCGCCACAGCATTGATCGCCATGACACTGAGCAACACACCTACAACACTCAACAACGCGCGAAAGCGCATACCAAACCCCATCATTATTTGAATTCCAATGCCAACGCGGCACACCACGACTCGCCACGCGAACCCTGGGGCAATAACTGCAGCGAGCGCCCGGCGTCAAGCGGGCTAATGGTAATGGTCAGGTCAGGCTTTGGCAAAAAGCCTGAGCCTCTGTTCGGCCACTCGATCAGGCATAGCGCCTCGCCGTCGAAGTAATCGCGAATCCCCATGTATTCCAGCTCTTCA
>JBILYW010000161.1:0-7074 GCA_044377555.1 Pseudomonas sp. | reverse complement strand
CAGGCAGTCGCTCATTTTTTGAGCAACACGCGGATCAACCGGGGTAGTGGCTGAGTAATCGAGGTAAATTGGCAATTTCATGGACTATCTCCTAAATCAGGCTGGCTGGCGCACCGTCGTTTTTATGCAATCAATCGACGGCGGACGCTTCGATCTTATCCAGGTGCGGCGCCTTGCCATTACAGCGGCGCTGATCCTGACGCTGGGCTACTTCTTGTACCTCACGGCGAGTGACAAGGTCAGCCAAGCTGATACCGCTGAGAAAATCGTGGATTTGCAAGCTGAGATCGCACCACAAGTGGTGGGTCAGGCACGTGTCGCCGGCATGGCAATCGCCAAGGCCCTGGCAACGCGTTGCGTCAACTGACTCGTTCACGGCATCAATGACTTGAGCTACCTGAATGCCATGCATGTCGCGCGACAGCTGATAGCCGCCACCCGGGCCACGCACGCTGGAAACCAGACTGCTGCGGCGCAATTTGGCGAACAGTTGCTCAAGGTAGGAAAGAGAGATGCCTTGGCGCTCGGAAATATCGGCCAGGGACACCGGCCCGTGCTGTGCATGCAACGCCAAATCAAGCATTGCAGTTACGGCGTAACGGCCTTTTGTAGTCAGTCTCATGGACAGGTACCACGGAATTCGGAATGGAGGCGAGTATGCTATTCCCGACTATTTAAGTCAACTATTAGACCTAGTACTTTAGTCGGGATTACCCGCAAAACAGCGCGCGCATTGTAGCAGGGTCTGCGGCGCAGTGACACACGGGCTGCCCAGCCTCAATGCGAAACCGCACCACAAAATTACGCCCCGATCAGACCACCCCGCTTTCGTCCTTGCCCTTGACGCAGGCAAAGTCTTCTTCGCGCAACTCGGGCAAGTCCTTGGCACAGTAGGTGCTCCCCAGATCTTTGAGCGCCCCGCACATACCATCGAGCTTGCCGTCGACGGCCTGCAGGTGGTCCAGCAACTGAGCGATGGCGCGCGCCACAGGGTCGGGCATATCCTCACTGACGCCATAGGCATCAAAACCGATCTTCTCGGCCATCGCCTTGCGCTTGGCCTCGGTTTCATCATCACTTTTGATGATGATGCGCCCCGGAATACCGACAACTGTCGCGCCAGCCGGCACTGCCTTGGTCACCACCGCATTGGAACCGACCTTGGCCCCAGCGCCGACCGTGAACGGGCCGAGCACCTTGGCGCCCGCCCCCACGACAACGCCATCTTCCAGCGTCGGATGGCGCTTGCCTTTGTTCCAGCTAGTGCCGCCCAGGGTAACGCCCTGGTACAGGGTAACGTCATCGCCGATTTCAGCGGTTTCACCAATCACAATGCCCATGCCGTGATCGATAAAGAAACGACGCCCCACCTTGGCCCCCGGATGAATTTCAATCCCTGTCAGCCAGCGCCCGAAATTCGACACCAGCCGCGCCAGCCACTTCCAGCCGGCATGCCACAGTAGCGCCGACAAACGGTGAATCCAGATCGCATGCATCCCCGGATAGCATGTCAGCACCTCAAAAGCATTGCGCGCCGCAGGATCACGATGAAACACACTCTGGATATCTTCACGCAGACGCTCGAACATCATTAATCCTTGCGCTTGAGCAGCTCGCCACGGGCTGCTTTTTGGGTTTCGGTGAGAATGCCACGCAAGATGTTCATCTCTGCGCGACTGACAGAGCTGCGCCCGTACAGTCGACGCAGGCGCGCCATCAGGTGACGCGGCTTTTCCGGATCAAGAAACTCGATAGCCACCAGCGTCTGCTCCAGATGCTCATAAAAGCGCTCCAGCTCATCCGTGGTCGCCAGCTCGCCACTTTTAGTGGACGCCACTTCTTCCTTCTCGATCTTGCTCGGCTGACCCTGAGCTGCAAGCCAGGCCATGCGAATTTCATAACTCAGCACCTGCACGGCCGCACCCAGGTTCAGCGAGCTGAATTCCGGATCCGAAGGGATATGCACGTGAAAATGACAGCGCTGCAGCTCGTCATTGGTCAGGCCGGAGTCTTCACGACCAAACACCAATGCGATTTCAGCGCCCTGCACTGCCTCCTCAACCACTTTTTGCCCACATTCGCGCGGGTCCAGCAGTGGCCAGGGGATACGACGGTCACGGGCGCTGGTGCCCAACACCAGATTGCAGCCGACCAGGGCTTCTTCCAGTGTGGCGACGACTCGCGCATTTTCAAGAATGTCGCCCGCCCCGGACGCCCTCGCGTCGGCCTCATGGTGCGGAAACACCCTCGGCTCCACCAGAACCAGCTGCGACAACCCCATGTTTTTCATGGCACGTGCAGCACCACCGATGTTCCCGGGATGACTGGTATTGACCAGAACGACACGAATATTAGGCAGCAAAGGAAGCGCTCACAGACCAGCAAAAGGGAGCAAATCTTACCTAAGGGAAACGCCATAAGCTACGAAAGCTAACGCAAACCTTCATCTCACAAAGTTTTCTGATAGAATATTCGGCTTTCTTTAACAACCTTAGGTGAAACGTCCATGCAGCCCATGCTGAATATCGCGCTGCGCGCCGCCCGCAGCGCCAGTGAATTGATTTTCCGCTCCATCGAGCGCCTGGATACCATCAAGGTTGACGAAAAAGACGCCAAGGATTACGTCTCTGAAGTCGATCGTGCTGCTGAACAGAAAATCATCGACGCCTTGCGCAAGGCTTACCCTACACACGGCATCCTTGGTGAAGAAACCGGCATGCACCCTGGCAGCGGTGAAGGTGAAGACTACCTGTGGATCATCGATCCGCTGGATGGCACCACCAACTTCCTGCGCGGCGTTCCACACTTCGCCGTCAGCATCGCCTGCAAATACCGCGGCCGTCTTGAGCACGCCGTGGTTCTCGACCCGGTTCGCCAGGAAGAATTCACCGCCAGCCGTGGCCGTGGTGCCCAACTCAACGGTCGCCGCCTGCGCGTAAGCGGTCGCACCAGCCTTGAAGGCGCCCTGCTGGGTACCGGCTTCCCGTTCCGCGACAACCAGATGGACAACCTGGACAACTACCTGGGCATGTTCCGCAGCCTGGTTGGCCAGACTGCCGGTATCCGCCGCGCCGGCGCTGCCAGCCTGGATCTGGCTTACGTTGCCGCTGGCCGTTTTGACGCATTCTGGGAGTCGGGCCTGTCCGAGTGGGACATGGCTGCAGGCGCACTGCTGATTCAAGAAGCAGGCGGCCTGGTCAGCGACTTCACCGGCAGCCACGACTTCCTTGAAAAAGGCCATATCGTTGCCGGTAACACCAAGTGCTTCAAAGCTGTACTGACCGCAATCCAGCCACACCTGCCGCCTTCGCTGAAACGCTAAGCGAAAGCCGCAGACAAAAAAAAGCACCCTTCGGGGTGCTTTTTTTTGGGCAGTATTTAATTAGTGTGGGAGCGGGCTTGCTCGCGATAGCATCACCGCGATCTGCCTGACATACCGCATTGCCTGCATCGCGAGCAAGCCCGCCCCCACACTTACATCAATTCAGAATCAGCTTGCCCTGCTTGTCCACGGCAATTTCATTGCCCGGCTCGTGATCCATACGCACCTTACCCTCCTTGCCATCGAGCGAATAACGCACGTCGTACCCGACAACCTTGTTGCTGATGTCATTGACCGTGTTACAGCGCGTCTGGGTCGTGGTGTAGGTATCACGCTCCTGCATGCCTTCCTGAACCTTGTTACCCGCGTAACCACCACCGACCGCACCAGCTACCGTGGCAACTTTCTTGCCGGTACCGCCGCCGATCTGATTACCCAACAAACCGCCCGCCACCGCACCAATCACGCTGCCGACGATCTGATGCTGATCCTTGACCGGCGCCTGTCGCGTCACGGTCACATCCTTGCACACCTCACGCGGCGTCTTGACCTGCTGGTTAACCGGCACAACGGCCAGCACCTGCGCAGCATCAGGGGATTTAACCAAGCTGTAGGTAGCAAAAGCACCTCCGGCAGTAACACCGACAGCACCCAGGACAGCACCAACCAGCAAAGACTTGTTCACGTGAACCTCCAGACCATCACAAGTGGGAACAGTCCCACGCTACTCCCAGCCTTGGAGCACAAAAAAAGGCGCGAGTTCAATACTCGCGCCTTTTTAGGCAACACTCGAAGATGACTAGCCGTTATGGACGGTCGTCAACTTCCTTCTCGCTCGCCACAGGAGGAATCAAATCCTCTGCACTGAGGTTCAGCCAGATCAGCACAACGTTCGCGATGTAGATCGACGAGTAAGTACCTGCCAGAACACCCACGAACAGCGCAATCGAGAAGCCCCACAGATTGTCGCCACCAAAGATCAGCAGCGCCGCAATCGCCAGCAACGTGGAAATCGACGTCGCCATGGTGCGCAACAGGGTTTGCGTGGTCGAAATGTTGATGTTATCGATCAGGCTGGCCTTGCGCAGCACCCGGAAGTTCTCGCGAACCCGGTCAAATACCACAATGGTGTCGTTGAGCGAGTAACCGATGATCGCCAGCACCGCCGCCAACACTGTCAGGTCGAAGGTGATCTGGAACCAGGACAGAATGCCCATGGTCACGATCACGTCGTGAACCAGGGACACGATCGCACCGACCGCGAACTTCCACTGAAAGCGGAAAGCCAGGTACAGCATGATGCCGCCCAGCGCCATCAGCATGCCGAGGCCGCCCTGGTCGCGCAGCTCTTCACCCACTTGCGGGCCCACGAACTCGACGCGCTTGATGACGGCCGGGTTGGCGGTGTCTGCCTGACCCAGCGCAGCCGCTACCTTGTTACCCAGCAACGGATCATCGCCCGGCATACGCACCAGCAGGTCGGTGGTTGCACCGAAGCTCTGCACCACAGCATCGTGGAAACCGGCCGTAGCCAGCTCGGTACGCACCTTGGTCAGGTCTGCAGGCTTCTCGTAGGTCAGCTCGATAAGCGTACCCCCGGTAAAGTCCAGACCGTAGTTCATGCCCTTGTGGAACATGCTGAACAAAGCCAGCACGGTAAGCACTACAGTGACGCCGAACGCAACGTTGCGAACGCCCATGAAGTTGATTGTACGTAACATGGCAGCCCCTTAAATCCACAACTTCTTGAAGTCCCGACCGCCATACACCAGGTTGACCATTGCGCGGGTCACCATAATGGCCGTGAACATCGAGGTAAAGATCCCGAGGGACATGGTCACCGCAAAGCCTTTAACCGGCCCGGTACCCATGGCAAAGAGAATCCCGCCGACCAGCAGGGTTGTCAGGTTGGAGTCGACAATCGCCGTAAAGGCACGACTGAAACCTTCATTGATAGCGCGCTGTACCGTCATGCCATTGGCGATCTCTTCACGAATCCGCGAGAAGATCAGTACGTTGGCATCGACCGCCATACCCATAGTCAAAACGATACCGGCAATACCCGGCAGGGTCAGGGTTGCGCCCAGCACCGACATCAGCGCCAGCAGCAAGACCATGTTGCCCGCCAGCGCCACCGTCGCGATCACACCGAAGAAACGGTAGATGGCGATGATGAAGATCGACACGAACAGCATGCCCCACAGCGACGCATCGATACCCTTGGTGATGTTGTCAGCACCCAGGCTCGGGCCAATGGTGCGCTCTTCAGCGAAGTACATTGGCGCAGCCAGACCACCGGCACGCAACAGCAGCGCAAGCTCGGAAGCCTCACCCTGACCGTTCAGACCGGTAATCCGGAACTGACTGCCCAGCGGCGACTGGATGGTCGCCAGGCTGATGATTTTTTTCTCTTCCTTGAACGTCTGAACCGGCACGTCCTTCTCGACACCATCAACCACTTTCTTGGTGTAAGTCGTCACCGGCTTCTGCTCGATGAAGATTACCGCCATGCTGCGGCCAACGTTGCTGCGAGTGGAACGGCTCATCAGCTCGCCACCATGACCATCAAGCTTGATGTTCACTTGTGGACGGCCGTGCTCGTCAAAGCCCGCCTGCGCGTCGGTAACCTGGTCGCCAGTGATGATCAGGCCACGCTCGATCTGGGCGGTTGGACGGTTGCCTTCACGGAACTCGAAGGTTTCGGAAGTGGCTTTGGAAGCGCCCGGCTCAGCGGCCAGACGAAACTCAAGGTTGGCCGTCTTGCCCAGGATACGCTTGGCTTCGGCGGTGTCTTGTACGCCTGGCAGCTCAACCACGATGCGGTTTGCACCCTGGCGCTGAACCAGCGGCTCGGCAACACCCAACTCGTTGACCCGGTTACGGACCGTTGTCAGGTTTTGCTTGATGGAATATTCACGGATTTCCGCCAGCTTGGCCGGGGTCATCGCCAGACGCAGAACCGGCTGACCGTTCAGGTCTGCAGCGGTAATGTCAAAATCGTTGAAGCTCTTGCGAATCAGGCTACGCGCTTGCTCACGTGCGGCTTCATCAGTGAAACCCAACTGAATGGCACCGTTAAGCTGCGGCAGGCTGCGGTAACGCACCTTCTCTTTACGCAACAGGCTTTTGACGTCGCTTTCGTAGACTTTCATCCGCGCGTCAACCGCTTTGTCCATGTCCACTTCCAGCAGGAAGTGCACACCGCCCGACAAGTCCAGACCCAGTTTCATCGGGTGAGCACCCAGACTACGCAACCATTGAGGCGTGGTCTGTGCCAGGTTGAGCGCTACGACATAGTCGTCGCCCAGGGCCTTGCGTACGACATCCTTGGCCGGCAACTGGTCGTCTTTCTTGACCAGACGCAGCAAACCACCTTTGCCATTCTGGGCCAGGGAAGCGCCCTTGACAGCAATACCTGCATCCGCCAGCGCCTTGGTTGCACGATCCAGATCAGCCTGAGTGACCTGCAGGGCCGTGCTCGCGCCCGACACCTGGATAGCCGGATCATCGGGGTACAAATTGGGAGCGGAATAAATAAAACCGATCGCCAGCACTGCCAGGATCAGTAGGTATTTCCACAGAGGGTATTTGTTCAGCATCAATCACGCCGCCCGCTTAAAACGCGGGGCGCCTTGCGCGCCCCGTCGATTGTTAAAAGTTGAAACTTCAGATCGCTTTCAGCGTGCCTTTAGGCAACGTGGCTGCAATAGAGCCTTTCTGAATTTTCAGCTCAACAGTGTCAGACACTTCGA
>JBILYW010000160.1:0-7087 GCA_044377555.1 Pseudomonas sp. | reverse complement strand
TGGGAGAAACCGGCGAAGTAGACGAGGAAAGCCCCCAGCACAGCAGCGCCGACAGCGGCCACAATGCGTTGGCTTTGGGTTGCGGTGGTAGCAGCAGAATGGGTACGGCTGGTGCTGATGGACATGGTGCTTGCCTCTGGTCAGACGACGGGCAGCAAAGCGCAAGAAAACCCCGCGAACGATGCTCGCAGGGTTTAACAGCGCCCGCCCACCGCGGGTTTGTTATTCAAAAGTGACCAGGCCGGTCTCCGGGCTTGCGAGGGGCTCAATGGCTTGAGCCTGCAAACATCTCCTTCCCATGCCATTGCACAGTGGATTTGATGTTTCTCTCGCTTACCGTTGCGGGGGCAGCGCCGGACTAGCCAGGACGATTAACGCCTGACGCACCGGTTTCCCGTTTCACCCTGTGAAGGGCACCTGATACAAGATGTGTAGGAAACCACAGGGGTGCGGGTTTACACAACCCCCCGCTCCCGGAGGTTCAGATCATGCCGTTGCCAGCATGCTGGTGACCTTGTTGCGCAACTGGTCGATGGAGAAGGGCTTGCCGATCACCGCCATGCCTTCTGGCACTTCAAGGTTTTCGGCGTAGCCGCTGGCAAACAGGATGGGTAGCCGCCCGCGCAACTCGCGGGCCTTGCTCGCCAGTGCCCGGCCGTCCATGCCCGGCAGTCCGACGTCGGTCATCAGCAGGTCAATGTGCTGGTTTTTGTCTTCAAGCAGTTCCAGTGCCCGCTCGCTGCCGTCGGCTTCAAGCACGCTGAACTCCAGCTCTTGCAGTACGTCAACGATCAACATCCGGACAATGGCGTCGTCTTCGACCACAAGGATGGTGGAGGGTGTTGCGGACATAGTGATGATCTCGATAAAAATTCAAGTACGGGTCTCAGGCCTGCAAGGATAGCCTTCGCCTACATCCGAGTGTGCTTGTTAGTAGGAAAATATGCGTATGAATATAAGAAAGTAGAACAAAAGCTCGGTAATCCTGCAAACTCCCCCTTTTATATGACAGTCCACGGGCCTGATAAATGAAGTCACCTGCATCTATTGATGAGCGAAGCTTTCGCAAGCTCCTGAGTCGCAACGTCGGCTTGCCACTGGCCGTTGGCGTGCTCAGTGCTGTGTTGTTCGTGGTGATGATCAGCTATTTGCTGTCGGTGATTAAGTGGGTCGAGCACAGCGATCGGGTGATCAATAATGCCAATGAAGCGATGAGGTTGACGGTTGATCTGGAAACCGGAATGCGCGGCTTTCTGATCACCGGTGATGAACATTTTCTGGACCCCTATGCCGTGGCCAAACCGCAGATCACGGCCCAGTTGCAGAGCTTGCAAACCCTCGTCAGCGATAACGCGCAACAGGTCGATCGCCTGATGCGGCTTGAGGCGTTGCAGAACGAATGGAACGCTTACGCGCAATCCATGGTAGATACCCGTGCCCAGAACGGTGACTACCGTGGGGCTGTGCAGGCAGGTCGTGGCAAGCGCCTGACCGATGAGATTCGCAAGGAATACGACGATTTCATCAAGATGGAACAGCAATTGCGGGTTGCCCGCAATGAAGATGTCAGCCGCACGACGGTTGTCAGTATTGGTCTGTACCTGTTGTTTGTCTTGGGGTTGAGCGGCTTTTTGGCCTATATAGGGCGTCGAGATTTAATAGCTTTATCAAAGAGTTACAATGATAACTTCGAGTCGCAAATAAAGACTGCGCAACGCCTGGAACAACAGGCGTGGCTGCGCAACGGGCAAACCGAACTGGCCGAACAGGTGCTGGGGCGACTGTCGCTCCATACCCTGGGGCGCAATATCCTGCAGTTTTGTGCCCAGTACCTGGGGTCGGTGGTGGCGGCTGTCTATGTGCGTGAAGACCACGGTGGTCTTACGCGGGTGGCCTGTTACGGGTTTTCCCGGGAGCAGGAGGCCCAGGGCCAGTTCATTCACAATGACGAAGGCATGGTGGGGCAGGCCGCGCAGCAGGATAAGTTGATTCGCCTGGACAGCGTGCCGGCGGACTACTTCATCAAAGTCAGCTCCGGGCTGGGCGAAGGCAGCCCGCGCAGTGTGCTGGTGGTGCCTACCAGTGATGACGAACGGGTCAACGGGGTCATTGAACTGGGCTTCCTCAGGCCTCTGGAAGACCGTGATGTCGAGCTGTTCGAATTGATTGCCGACAATATCGGCATGTCGATCGAGGCAGCCCGTTACCGTCAGCGCCTGCAAGAAGTGCTGGCCGAGACCCAGCAGCTCAATGAGCAGCTGCAAGTGCAGCAAGAAGAGCTCAAGACCGCCAACGAAGAGCTGGAAGAGCAGTCGCGCATCCTCAAAGAGTCGCAAACCAGCCTTGAAACCCAGCAGGCCGAGCTGGAGCAGACCAACGAAGAGCTGGCCGGCCAGCGTGATGCCATGGACCGCAAGAACACCCAGCTCAATCAGGTGCAGGTACAGCTTGAGGAGCGTGCCGAGGAACTGCAGCGCTCCAGCAAATACAAATCTGAATTCCTGGCCAACATGTCCCATGAGCTGCGCACACCGCTGAACAGCTCTTTGATTCTGGCCAAGCTGCTGTCCGAAAACCCGCAGCAGAACCTCACCTGCGAACAGGTCAAGTTTGCCGACTCGATCTACTCGGCCGGCAATGACTTGCTCAACCTGATCAACGACATTCTGGATATCTCCAAGGTGGAGGCGGGCAAGCTTGAAGTGCGCCCCGAGAACACCAGTTTGACGCGAGTGGTCGAGGGCCTGCGCAGCATGTTCCAGCCGCTGGCGGGCGAAAAGGCACTGGAGTTTGAGGTGCAGGTGCAGCCAGGCACGCCACCGATGATCTACACCGACAGCCAGCGCCTCGAGCAGATCCTGAAAAACCTGCTGTCCAACGCGGTCAAGTTCACCGAAAGAGGCCAGGTCAGCCTGACTGTGTCGCGTCAGCCGGGGGAAGGGGTTGCCTTCACGGTCAGCGATTCGGGCATCGGCATTTCTGTCGAGCAACAGGACAGCATCTTCGAAGCGTTCCGCCAGGCCGATGGCACCACCAACCGCCGCTATGGCGGCACGGGCCTGGGATTGTCGATCTCCCGTGATCTGGCAACGCTGCTCGGCGGATCGATCAGCGTCAGCAGCGAACCTGGCCAGGGCAGCATCTTCACCCTGATCCTGCCTGAAGAATATGTGGAGCAGGCCGGGGAGCCTGCACCAGTCCCGGTGGGCCCCGCGCCACGGGTCGCTCCGGTGGCTCCTGTGGTCCGGCCGCTGCTGGAGGTGGTGGCACCGGTCGACATCCCGCGTTTCATGGATGACCGTGAACAGGCGCCGTTTGCCACGCGCTGCATACTGGTGATCGAGGATGAACCAAACTTTGCGCGCATCCTCTTCGATCTTGCCCATGAGCTGGGCTATCGCTGCCTGGTCGCCCACGGGGCGGATGAAGGTTTCAGCCTGGCGTCACAGTTCATTCCCGACGCCATCCTGCTGGATATACGCCTGCCGGATCACCCGGGGCTGACGGTGTTGCAGCGCTTGAAGGCTATGGCGCCGACGCGCCATATTCCGGTGCACGTCATTTCCGCCGAGGACCGGGTCGAAGCCGCCATGCACATGGGCGCGGTGGGCTATGCCGTCAAGCCGACCACCCGTGAAGAGCTGAAAAACGTGTTCGCCCGGCTTGAAGCCAAGCTGACGCAGAAGGTCAAGCGGGTGCTGCTGGTTGAAGACGATGATCTGCAGCGCGACAGCATTGCCCGCCTGATCGGCGAGGAAGACATAGAAATCACCGCAGTCGGTTTTGCCCAGGAGGCACTCGACCTGCTGCGCACCAATATTTACGACTGCATGATCATCGACCTCAAGCTGCCGGACATGCTGGGCGGCGACTTGCTCAAGCGCATGTCCACCGAAGACATCTGCTCGTTCCCGCCGGTCATCGTCTACACCGGGCGTAATCTGACCCGCGATGAAGAGGCCGAGCTGCGCAAGTATTCACGCTCGATCATCATCAAGGGCGCGCGTTCCCCGGAGCGCTTGCTTGATGAAGTGACATTATTTCTGCACAAAGTTGAATCCCAGTTGTCCCATGAGCGGCAAACGATGCTCAAGACCGCCCGCAGCCGCGACAAGGTCTTCGAGGGGCGCAAGGTTTTGCTGGTGGATGACGATGTGCGAAACATCTTTGCCCTGACCAGTGCCCTGGAGCAAAAGGGCGCCATTGTGGTGATTGGCCGTAATGGCCGCGAAGCCATCGAGCGCCTGAATGAAGTGGATGACATCGACCTGGTGTTGATGGACGTGATGATGCCGGAGATGGATGGCTACGAAGCCACTGTCGAAATTCGCAAGAACCCGCGCTGGCGCAAGCTGCCGATCATTGCGGTCACTGCCAAGGCCATGAAGGACGATCAGGAGCGCTGCCTGCAAGCGGGCTCCAACGATTACCTGGCCAAACCGATTGACCTGGACCGGCTGTTTTCGTTGATCCGGGTCTGGCTACCGAAAATGGAACGACTCTAAGTGCACCGAAACACCGACATTGAGCTACGGCTGCTGATCGAAGCGATCTACCTCAAGTACAGCTACGATTTTCGCGATTACGCCGGCGCTTCGATCAAGCGCCGGGTCAATCATGCGCTGCGCCAGCTCGACTGCAAGACCATCTCGGCCTTGCAGGAGCGGATCCTGCACGAGCCCGCGACCTTCATGCAGTTGTTGCAGTACCTGACGATTCCGGTGAGCGAGATGTTTCGTGACCCGGAGCACTTCCTGGCCATTCGCCAGGAGGTGGTGCCGATCCTCAAGACCTACCCCTCGCTGAAGATCTGGATTGCAGGTTGCAGCACCGGTGAGGAGGTCTATTCCATGGCCATCCTGCTGCGCGAAGAGGGCCTGCTCGATCGCACCATCATCTACGCTACTGACATCAACCCGCGCTCCCTGGAAAAAGCCAAGCAGGGGATCTTCTCCCTGGAGAACATTCGCGCCTACACCCACAACTATCAGAAGTCCGGGGGGCAGCGCTCGTTTGCCGATTACTACACTGCGGCCTACGACTACGCGATCTTTGACAAGAGCCTGCGTGAGAACGTGACCTTCGCCGATCACAGCCTGGCGACTGATAGCGTGTTCTCAGAAACTAATTTAATTTCGTGTCGTAACGTACTGATTTACTTCAATAAAAATCTTCAAAACAAGGCATTTGGCTTATTCCACGAATCGTTGTGTCACCGGGGGTTCCTGATGCTGGGCAGCAAAGAGACCCTGGATTTTTCGGACTACAGCCGGCAGTTCACGCCCTTGCTCAAGCAAGAGCGGATCTACCGCAAGCTATGAACGGCGAACACAGCTGCGTGGCTCACCGTCGACCTGTAGGGGCGGTGGTGATCGGCGCATCGGCGGGCGGTGTCGAGGCCTTGTTGAGCATTTTTGCCGAGCTCAAACCCGGCTTCCGGCTGCCGATTATCGTGGTCCTGCACTTGCCGGACGAGCGTCGCAGCCAGCTGGCCGAGGTGTTTGCCCGGCGCGTGGCGTTGCCGGTCAAGGAAGTCGATGACAAGGAGCCGATTGTGCCGGGCACGCTGTACTTTGCCGCCCCCGGCTATCACGTCTCGGTGGAGCACGACTACAGTTTCTCCTTGAGTCGGGAGGAGCGGGTGCATTACTCGCGCCCTTCGATTGATTACCTTTTTGAGTCCGCGGCCGATGTGTACCAACAGCGTCTGGCCGCGATTTTACTGACGGGCGCCAATCAGGATGGTGCTCAGGGGCTGAAGACGGTCAAGCAGCAAGGCGGTTTGACCATCATCCAGGACCCTGACGAAGCCTTGGTTTCGACCATGCCGCGAGCGGCACTGGAGCTTTTCCAACCGGATTGCATCCTTCCCCTGCGCGGCATCGGCCGTCTGCTAGTCGAGCTGGAACATATCTAATGCTGCTAAGTGATATTCAAGCCAAACTGCTGATCGTTGATGATCTGCCGGAAAACCTGCTGGCGCTCGAAGCGCTGATCAAACGCGAGGATCGCATCGTGTACAAGGCCTTGTCTGCGGACGAGGCGCTGTCATTGTTGCTGCAGCATGAATTCGCCATGGCCATTCTTGACGTGCAAATGCCGGGCATGAACGGTTTTGAACTGGCCGAGTTGATGCGTGGCACGGCCAAGACCAAAAACATCCCCATCGTGTTCGTCAGTGCCGCAGGGCGCGAGATGAACTACGCCTTCAAAGGCTATGAAAGCGGAGCGGTAGACTTTTTACACAAGCCGCTGGATATCCCCGCGGTCAAAAGCAAGGTCAACGTGTTCGTCGAGCTCTATCGCCAGAGCAAGGCCATGAAGCAACAGGTCGAAGCTCTGGAACAGAGCCGCCGCGAGCAGGAGACCCTGCTGGCGCAGTTGCAGCTGACCCAGGTCGAGCTGGAGCATGCGGTGCGCATGCGCGATGACTTTATGTCGATCGTCTCCCATGAGGTACGCACCCCCCTGAACGGGCTGATCCTGGAAACCCAGTTGCGCAAGATGCACCTGGCCCGGGATAACGCCGCGGCATTCACCATGGACAAGATGCACGCCATGGTCGAGCGCGACGAGCGCCAGATCCAGAGCCTGATTCGCCTGATCGAAGACATGCTCGACGTATCGCGCATCCGCACCGGCAAGCTGTCGATCCGGCCTGCGCAGTTTGATCTGACCCAGACCGTGGCCCAGTTGCTGCAAAGCTTCGCGGCGCAAATCAGCGCGGCGCAATCGGCCGTCAACTTCAATCCGGGGCCGCCGGTGGTGGGGCAGTGGGACGAGTTCAGGATTGAGCAGGTGATTTCCAATTTGCTGACCAACGCCTTGCGTTATGGTGCAAAAAAGCCGATTGATGTGTCTGTGTATATCGACGGTGACCAGGCCGTGATTGACGTGCGTGACCAGGGCATCGGGATCAGCGAAGAAAACCAGCTGCGGGTTTTCCAGCAATTTGAGCGCGTTTCAGCCAGCCATGTGACAGCTGGGCTGGGGTTGGGCCTGTTTATCTCGGAGCAGATCGTGGCTGCCCACAGCGGAACAATCACGGTGCAGAGCGCGCTGGGTGAGGGTGCCCTGTTCAGGGTTT
>JBILYW010000005.1:0-19375 GCA_044377555.1 Pseudomonas sp. | reverse complement strand
CCTCCCGCGCCAGGGCCGAAAGCTCGCGCAAATGCTTGGCGCCACGCTGCGTCACGGCATCAGGGAAGGCCGCCACACGGGAACCGTCAAACCCCAGGGTGACGCTCTTGACCTCGACATAGGCAAAACCTTCCGGGTACTCCAGACGGAAATCAATCCGGCTTTTTTCCTGCCCGTAAGCCACTTCGCGCTTGAGCGCGGTAAAGCCGTCAAGTTCTGTAATCACTCCCGCCAGCAGCGCCTCCTCGATCAAGCGATTGGCGCGCCCGGTGTTCACGCACGCCAGCCGCCCTTGTGGGGTTTCGCTGATTTCCCAGGTGCCCGGCAACTTGCGTTTGGGGTCATTGGAGCGACTGAACCAGACCTGACCGCCCTCGACCATGCAATTGAACATAGAACCGGTATTAGGACAGTGAATGGTCATCAACTCGCCGGTCGTGGTCTCGATATCGGCCAGGAAACGTTTGTAACGCTTAATCAGCCGCCCTTCTTCCAGCTCAGGTGAAAAACGCATCAGCCCTTCCAGCTCTTGAGGCCCAGGGCGATCCGCTCAACGGCTTCCTGCAGGCGCGGCAAACTCTGAGTGTAGGCAAACCGTACGTGGTGCCCGGACTGAAAACGCCCGAAATCCAGGCCAGGGGTAAAGGCTACATGTTGTGTTTCAAGAAAATGCTGGCAAAACGCAAATGCATCCCCGCCAAACGCACTGATATCGGCGTACAGGTAGAACGCGCCTTCGGGCTCTACCGCGATGCTGAACCCCAGTTCACGCAAGGCCGGTAACAGGAAGTCACGACGACGCCCAAACTCGGCACGACGACCTTCCAGAATCGCCAGTGTCTGCGGCTCAAAACAGGCCAGTGCTGCGTACTGGGCCATGCTTGGAGCACTGATGTAGAGGTTCTGTGCGAGTTTTTCCAGATCGGCCACGGCCTCAGGCGGTGCGACCAGCCAGCCCAGGCGCCACCCGGTCATCCCGAAATACTTGGAGAAGCTATTGAGCACAAATGCACTGTCATCGACTTCCAGCACGCTTGTCGCATCACAACCGTAGGTCAGGCCATGGTAGATCTCATCCACCACCAAGTGGCCGTTGCGCGCCTTGACCGCTGCGGACAGGGCGGCCAGTTCATCACGTCTCAGCATCGTACCGGTAGGGTTGGCCGGGGATGCGACCAGGGCGCCTACGCTGTCCTGATCCCAATAGCGGTCCACCAGATCAGCCGTCAGTTGGTAGCGCACATCCGGTCCCACCGGCACCAACTGCGCTGCGCCCTCCACCAAACGGAGGAAATGCCGATTACATGGGTAGCCCGGATCTGCAAGCAGCCAGTGTTTACCCGGATCAACCAGTAGGCTTGTTGCCAATAACAAGGCGCCGGAACCGCCCGGTGTAATCAGAATTCGCGAAGGGTCGATGTCCAACCCATAACGCTGCTGATAAAACCCCGAGATGGCCTCACGCAGTTCAGGCAAACCACGGGCTGCGGTATACCGGGTTTTTCCGGCTGCCAGGGCGGCCTGACCGGCGGCAATGATCGGCTCGGCCGTGGTGAAGTCCGGCTCGCCGATTTCCAGGTGAATCACATCGTGCCCCGCCGCCTGCAACTCGTTTGCACGCGCCAGCAACGCCATCACGTGGAAAGGTTCGATTGCGCGGCTGCGCGCACTGTAAGACTGAGCCATGAGCCTGCCTTCCTGGGTAAGCAAATAAACGATTCTACCCAAGCAGGACTACAAGAGAGAGTTAAATACTGTCTTAACCAATCTCTCGATAGAACCAAACAACCCAGGCCCCGGTCACAGTTCGACTAAAATTATTAATCTGGCACTAATCACAAGCACTGCAGGCTCTGTACGCAACCACTGACAACGGGCTAGACATGCGGGAGTAGCGCGGTCCGATTTGATCTGGTAAGTTCGCCCGCTTGCAGCCGCAGGGCCGGCAGGTGTCGGTGATGTTGCAATCCTGCGCAATGGATTAGAAGAATGAGAGGCGGTCCATTTCATGCCCACACAAGCAAAGCAACAGAATACTCAACTTAGCGGCTTTGAACCCTACGTTGAAAAGAAGGGTGAAGAGTACATGGGCGAGCCCATGCGCAAACATTTCACCAAGATTCTGCAAAAGTGGAAACAGGACTTGATGCAGGAAGTCGACCGCACCGTTGATCATATGAAAGACGAAGCGGCAAACTTTCCTGACCCATCCGACCGCGCAAGCCAGGAAGAAGAATTCAGCCTGGAACTGCGCGCACGCGATCGCGAGCGCAAGCTGATCAAGAAAATCGACAAGACACTGCAACTGATCGAAGACGAAGAGTATGGCTGGTGCGAATCCTGCGGCGTCGAAATCGGTATCCGTCGACTCGAAGCCCGCCCTACTGCGGACATGTGCGTAGATTGCAAAACCTTGGCTGAAATCAAGGAAAAACAAGTCGGCAAGTAATCGCCGGGTTGACCAGATGGGGCGTGCAAACGCCCCATTTTTGTTTCTGAAATTCCAGTGCCCTGCGTGGGAGCGGGCTTGCTCGCGATAGCATCACCGCGCCAATCGCTCGAAACCGGGTTGCCGCATCGCGAGCAAGCCCGCTCCCACAAAAAACCGGCCCACGTCCATGACTGCTCCCTCCTACATCGGGCGCTTCGCCCCTACGCCCAGCGGCCATCTGCATTTTGGTTCGCTGGTGGCCGCCCTCGCCTCGTACCTCGACGCCCGCTCTGTAGGCGGTCGCTGGCTGCTGCGCATGGAAGACCTGGACCCGCCGCGCGAAATGCCCGGTGCCCAGGCCGCCATCCTCGATGCCCTTGAACGCTACGGTTTTGAATGGGACGGCGAACTGGTTCGTCAAAGCGAGCGCCTCGAGGCATACGCGCAAGTACTGAATCGACTGTTCAGCATGGGCCTGGCCTACGCATGCACCTGTTCGCGCAAACAACTTGAAGGCTACAACGGCATTTACCCCGGGCTGTGCCGCAATGCGGGCCATTCGATGGAGAACGCCGCGATACGCGTGCGCGTCCCGGAACTTGAATACCGCTTTGAAGACCGGGTCCAGGGCCCGTTCGCCCAGCATCTTGGCCGAGAGGTGGGCGACTTTGTAATTCGCCGCCGTGACGGGCTATACGCCTATCAATTGGCCGTAGTGCTTGATGACGCCGCCCAGGGCGTGACGGATATCGTACGCGGCGCCGATCTGCTGGACTCCACACCGCGCCAGCTCTACCTGCAAGAACTGCTGGGTTTGTCGCAGCCGCGCTACTTGCATGTGCCGCTGATCGTACAGCCGGATGGCCACAAACTCGGCAAATCGTACCGTTCGCCGCCCCTGACACCCGACCAGGCCACACCGCTACTGCTTCGCGCCTTACGCACCCTGGGCCAGGCTCCGGACCTATGCTTGAACGATGCCACCCCGCGTGAAGTGCTCGACTGGGGGATTGCCCACTGGAACGCAGGCAATATCCCGCGCACCCTCACCCTGGCCGAGGCGCAATTACGCTGACAGCCCTTGCAGGTTGCCAGCCATCCGTTAACATCGCCGCACGTTTTTGGGCATGCGGCCTGTAAAAGTGAGGGCGGGATGTATATCTATCGATTGGTCCTGTTGCTGGTTGTCGGGATCTACCTGTTTTCTCCCGCCATCATGGATTGGTGGATCGATGCGACAGGCGCCTGGTACAGGCCCTATCTGCTCTGGCTGATTCTGATCGTTGTGACCTTTATTCTTCAGAGCCAAAAAGATGCCGATGAGCTTTAGCCTGACCCAGATGATCCTGATCAGCGCCGCCTACCTGGGGGTGCTGTTTGGCGTAGCCTGGATCAGTGAACGCGGAATGATCCCGCGCGCAATCATTCGTCACCCGCTGACCTACACCCTGTCCCTGGGCGTTTATGCCAGTGCCTGGGCGTTTTACGGCACGGTGGGTTTGGCCTACGAATATGGCTACGGTTTCCTGTCCAGTTACCTCGGTGTTTCCGGCGCGTTCCTGCTGGCGCCAGTGCTGCTGTATCCCATCCTGAAAATCACCCGCACCTACCAGCTCTCGTCGCTCGCCGACTTGTTCGCCTTCCGCTTTCGCAGCACCTGGGCCGGTGCGCTGACCACAATCTTCATGCTCATTGGTGTGTTACCGCTGCTGGCCCTGCAAATCCAGGCCGTGGCCGACTCCATCAGCATTCTGACCCGCGAACCGGTGCAACACCGCGTCGCCCTGAGCTTCTGCGCCCTGATTACACTGTTTACGATCTTCTTCGGCTCGCGGCACATCGCAACCCGGGAAAAACACGAAGGGCTGGTATTCGCCATTGCCTTTGAGTCGGTAATCAAACTGATCGCCATTGGCGGCGTAGGCCTCTACGCACTCTACGGCGTGTTCGATGGCCCGCAACAACTGGAAGTCTGGCTACTGCAAAACCAGACGGCCCTCGCCGCCCTGCATACACCATTGCAGGAAGGCCCATGGCGCACCCTGCTGCTGGTGTTTTTCGCCTCCGCCATCGTGATGCCTCACATGTATCACATGACCTTCACCGAGAACCTCAACCCTCGGGGACTGGTCAGCGCCAGCTGGGGCCTGCCCCTGTTCCTGCTGCTGATGAGCCTCGCCGTGCCGCTGATTCTGTGGGCAGGCCTCAAACTGGGTGCCACCACCAACCCCGAATACTTCACCCTCGGCATCGGTATCGCCGCCAACAGCAAACCCCTGGCGTTACTGGCCTATGTGGGCGGGCTGTCGGCCTCCAGCGGGCTGATTATCGTCACCACCCTGGCGCTCTCGGGCATGGCTTTGAACCACCTGGTGCTGCCGCTTTATCAGCCACCCGCCGAGGGCAACATCTACCGCTGGCTGAAGTGGACCCGTCGTGCGCTGATCGTTGCCATCATCATGGCCGGGTATGGTTTTTACCTGCTGCTGGGCGCCGAACAGGACCTGGCCAACCTCGGCATCGTGGCGTTTGTCGCCACCTTGCAGTTCCTGCCGGGCGTACTCTCGGTGCTGTACTGGCCGACCGCCAACCGACGCGGCTTCATCGCCGGGCTGCTGGCGGGGATACTGGTGTGGATGGCCAGCATGCTGTTCCCGCTGATCGGCGACTTCCAGGGGTTCTACATCCCGTGGCTGAACATGATCTACGTGCTGGACGACACCAGCTGGCACATGGCAGCCATCGCGTCCCTGGCTGCCAACGTGCTGATGTTCACCCTGATCTCGCTGTTCACCAACGCCAGCCCCGAAGAAACCAGTGCCGCCGAAGCTTGTGCAGTAGACAACGTACGTCGCCCGCAACGGCGCGAACTGCATGCCGCCTCGCCCCAGGAGTTTGCAACCCAGCTGGCCAAGCCTCTGGGGGCCAAGGCCGCACAAAAAGAAGTCGAGCAAGCGCTGCGCGACCTCTTCTTGCCCTTTGATGAGCGCCGCCCTTATGCCTTGCGCCGTCTGCGCGACCGCATCGAGGCCAACCTGTCAGGCCTGATGGGCCCCAGCGTTGCTCAGGACATGGTCGAAACCTTTCTGCCCTACAAGTCCGGCGGTGAAAACTACGTTACCGAAGACATTCACTTCATCGAAAGCCGGCTTGAGGACTACCACTCACGCCTTACAGGTCTGGCAGCCGAACTCGACGCATTGCGCCGCTATCACCGCCAAACCCTGCAAGAGCTGCCCATGGGCGTGTGTTCGCTGGCCAAGGATCAAGAGATCCTGATGTGGAACAAAGCCATGGAAGAGTTGACCGGCATCCCGGCCCAACGCGTGGTGGGCTCACGCTTGAGCACCTTGGGCGATCCGTGGCGCGAGCTGTTGCAAGGGTTTATCGACCTGCCGGACGAGCACTTGCACAAGCAGCACCTGGCCCTCGACGGCCAGACCCGCTGGCTCAACCTGCACAAAGCCGCCATTGATGAACCCCTGGCCCCCGGCAACAGCGGCCTGGTGTTACTGGTCGAAGACCTGACAGAAACCCAGATGCTCGAAGACAAGCTGGTGCACTCCGAGCGTCTGGCCAGCATCGGCCGCCTGGCCGCCGGTGTGGCTCACGAAATCGGCAACCCGGTAACCGGCATCGCCTGCCTGGCGCAAAACCTGCGCGAAGAGCGTGAAGACGACGCCGAGTTGACTGAGATCAGCAGCCAGATCCTTGAACAGACCAAACGCATCTCGCGCATCGTGCAGTCCTTGATGAGCTTCGCCCATGCCGGCAGCCACCAGCACAATGACGAGCCCGTCTGTCTGGCGGAAGTGGCCCAGGATGCTATCGGTTTGCTGGCCCTGAACCGGCGCAATTTCGAAGTGCAGTTTTACAACCTTTGCGACCCGGATCACTGGGTCGAAGGCGACCCCCAGCGGCTCGCCCAGGTGTTGATCAACTTGCTGTCGAACGCCCGTGACGCCTCGCCTGCCGGAAGCGCAGTACGGGTCAAAAGTGAAGCCAGCGAGCACACTGTCGACCTTATTGTGGAAGACGAAGGGACAGGCATTCCAAAGAACATCATGGACCGATTGTTCGAACCTTTTTTCACCACCAAGGACCCTGGCGAAGGCACCGGTCTGGGCCTTGCACTGGTCTATTCCATCGTTGAAGAGCATTATGGACAAATCACCATCGACAGCCCGGCTGACATTCAAAGCCAACGCGGAACCCGTATCCGGGTGACACTACCGCGTCATGTCGAAGCGACGTCCGCTGTGAACTGAGACCGTCGAGAGAACTGAATCAATGCCGCATATTTTGATCGTCGAAGATGAAACCATCATCCGCTCCGCGTTACGCCGGTTATTGGAGCGCAATCAGTACCAGGTCAGCGAAGCTGGCTCGGTGCAAGAAGCGCAGGAGCGTTTCAGCATTCCCTCGTTCGACTTGATCGTCAGCGACCTGCGCCTGCCCGGCGCACCGGGCACTGAACTGATCAAGCTTGGCCAGGGCAAGCCGGTGCTGATCATGACCAGCTATGCAAGCCTGCGCTCGGCCGTTGACTCGATGAAAATGGGCGCAGTCGACTACATCGCCAAACCATTCGACCACGACGAAATGCTGCAAGCCGTGGCCCGCATCCTGCGTGATCGGCAAAATGCCCAAAGCGTACCCGCCGAGCGCCCTGCCAAGCCGGGCATTGCCGACAAAAGTGCTGTGGATAACAGCAACGGCGAGATAGGCATCATCGGCTCCTGCCCACCGATGCTGGACATGTACAGCAAGATCCGCAAAGTGGCGCCAACCGACTCCAATGTCCTGATCCAGGGCGAATCCGGTACCGGTAAAGAACTGGTCGCACGCGCCCTGCACAACCTGTCCAAACGCGCCAAGGCGCCGATGATTTCAGTGAACTGCGCGGCCATCCCCGAGTCACTGATCGAGTCAGAGCTGTTCGGCCACGAGAAAGGCGCATTTACCGGCGCCAGCGCTGGCCGGGCCGGCCTGGTTGAAGCGGCCGACGGCGGCACGCTGTTCCTGGATGAAATCGGCGAACTGCCCCTTGAGGCCCAGGCCCGCCTGCTGCGCGTGTTGCAAGAAGGCGAGATTCGCCGCGTAGGTTCCGTGCAGTCGCAAAAGGTCGATGTGCGCCTTATTGCCGCGACTCACCGGGACCTCAAGAGCCTGGCCAAGGTAGGCCAGTTCCGCGAAGACTTGTACTACCGCCTCCACGTCATCGCACTCAAGTTGCCGGCTTTGCGCGAACGTGGCCCCGACGTCAACGAGATCGCCCACGCCTTTCTCGCACGCCAAAGCGCACGCGCAGGCCGTACCGACCTGAAATTCGCCCCCGATGCCGAACGAGCCATCAGCCACTACTCATGGCCGGGTAACGTTCGCGAGCTGGAAAACGCCGTCGAGCGCGCGGTGATCCTGTGCGAAAGCCCGGAAATCTCGGCCGAACTGCTGGGTATCGATATTGAACTGAGCGACCTGCAAGACGACGATTTCATCGGCCTTGCCCCGCAGCAGAGCATCGGTAACGGTAACACCAGCCTTGATCCGACCGAAGACCTGTCACTGGAAGACTACTTCCAGCACTTTGTGCTTGAGCACCAGGACCACATGACCGAGACCGAACTGGCCCGCAAACTGGGGGTTAGCCGCAAGTGTTTGTGGGAGCGGCGCCAGCGCCTGGGAATCCCGCGGCGCAAAACCGGCGTGCCAAGCGAAGGCTAGGGCAAACCCTCAGGTAACACTGCAAAATGTAAAAAAACTGTTACCTCAGTTAAATCACGTAACAAAAGCCGGGTCTTACGGTAACGATGACCCGGCTTTTTTTTGCCCTGAAAAAAGCAAAAACCCTATAAAACCCTTATTTTGCTGGGCCTCGCAAAAGTTGGCACGACACCTGCTATATGTATTCGTATAAGAACAATAAGAATCACAGCAACACACAATAAAAATAAGACGTATCGGCTCACGCATAACAAAAACAACACGGCGGAGGCGCAGCTAACTGATTCTTTTGGAGAGGTGTTGTCATTGGGGCTTGCCCCACGACTAGGCAGAGAACAACAAAACTGCACTTTAAAGCAGAGCCTGAACTAGTTGGATCACTGATCAGATCAACACAGCGACCAAAGCAATCCGTTTGCTCTTATCTCCCGATTGGGAGGGTTACACAGGCAAAACCTCTGTAACCAGGGCGATTAACAAAAACAAAAAGCCCGCAATCAATAATAAAAATAGAGCACGTAACTAATTCTGGGGGAGCTTCGGCTCCCCTTGTGGTTTCTGCGATTTAACAAATCCCCCTGACCGTCTAAGCCGCCCTTCTTGGCGCTTTTTCTGCTTGCCGCTTGCAGCTTCGCTAGCAAGAGCGGCTCAGCGTCCTACACCATCCCCTGACTAAATGCTAGAATCCCCGCCCATCATGCGGTCATTCTTCGTTTTGGCCGAACATTCCTTCAAACAGTGCATCCCATGCTGAAGAAGCTGTTCCAGTCATTCCGTTCTCCCAAGCGTCGTACGCAACAACTGCGCAGCACCCCTGAAGTGCTCAACAGCAGCCAACATTCGCTGCAACGTGCCCAGTTCAGCCGCTACGCGGTCAATATCGTCGAACGCCTGCAGAACGCCGGTTATCAGGCCTATCTGGTCGGCGGTTGCGTACGCGACATGCTGCTCAACATCACGCCAAAAGACTTTGACGTCGCCACCAGCGCGACGCCCGAGCAAGTGCGTGCCGAGTTTCGCAATGCGCGAATCATCGGTCGGCGCTTCAAGTTGGTTCACATCCACTTTGGTCGCGAAATCATTGAGGTCGCCACCTTCCGTGCAAACCACCCGCAAAACGACGAAGAGGAAGACAGCAACCAGTCCTCGCGTAATGAAAGCGGGCGCATTTTGCGCGACAACGTTTACGGCACTCTGGAAGAAGACGCCCAGCGTCGTGACTTCACGATCAACGCCCTGTATTACGACCCGGTCAGCGAACGCATCCTCGATTACGCCAATGGCGTACACGATATTCGCAACCGCCTGCTGCGCCTGATCGGCGACCCGCAACAGCGCTACCAGGAAGACCCGGTGCGCATGCTGCGGGCTGTGCGTTTCGCCGCCAAGCTCAACTTTGGCATCGAAAAACACACCGCCGCGCCGATTCGTGAACTGGCGCCGCTGCTGCGCGAGATCCCGTCTGCACGACTGTTCGAAGAAGTCCTCAAGCTGTTCCTCTCGGGTAACGCTTCAGACACCTTTGAAATGCTGGTCGACCTCGAGTTGTTCGATCCTCTGTTCCCGGCCAGCGCCGAAGCACTGGAGCACAACCCGACATACACCCACACCCTGATCAGCGAAGCGTTGCGCAACACCGATCTGCGGATCAAACAGGGCAAACCGGTAACCCCGGCCTTCCTGTTTGCCGCCTTGCTCTGGCCTGCCCTGCCAGCTCGCGTAATGTATTTGCAGGACCGCGGCATGCCAGCGATCCCTGCCATGCAGGAAGCAGCACACGAACTGATCAGCGAGCAATGCCAGCGGATTGCTATTCCCAAGCGCTTCACGATGCCGATTCGCGAAATATGGGACATGCAGGAGCGCTTGCCGCGCCGCAGTGGCAAACGTGCCGACATGCTGCTCGACAACCCGCGCTTCCGTGCTGGCTACGACTTCTTGCTGTTGCGCGAAAGTGCAGGTGAAGAGACCAACGGCCTGGGCCAATGGTGGACTGACTATCAGGACGCCAATGACAGCGGTCGCCGCGACATGATTCGCGACCTGAGCAGTGCCAAGGAAGACGGCACAGGGCCGGCACCGCGCAAGCGTCGCCGTACCAGCGGAGCCAAGCGCAAACGCAGCGCCGCAGCGGACGAGTAAGCGATGGAACGCATCTACATTGGAATGGGCAGCAATCTGGCTGACCCGGCAGATCAATTGCGCAGTGCTGTCCAGGCACTGGCGCAATTGCCTGACTCCCGACTTGCAGGGGTTTCAGCGTTCTATCAAAGCGATTCGTTGCTGGCGGGTCAGCCGCGCTACACCAATGCCGTGGCCGCCATCGACAGCACGCTGGCGCCTTTGGACTTGCTCGATGCGCTACAAGCCATTGAACTTGACCAGGGCCGCGAACGCCACGAACGTTGGGGCCCGCGCACCCTGGACCTGGACATCCTGCTGTTCGGCGATCACCTGATCGATGAACCACGCCTCAAAGTCCCGCATTACCACATGCAGGCACGACCTTTCGTACTCTACCCGCTGGCCGAACTGGCCCCTGCTGACTTGAAACTCGCCGACGGCCGTACTCTGGCCCAGCTATTGGCGGATTGCCCGTTTGTCGGTCTGGAACGCCTCGGCAGCCAGCGCTGAAACGAATCAATAAGCGCTCAGTAACACCCAGAATTGACTTCCCGTGTCCTCGTCACGACTATAGGCATCCCGCTGCCGTCCACTGGGCGGCGCAATGTGAAAAGCAGGCTTTATAAGCACCCTTTATAACGGTGTGCCTGTTCATAACGATGAATCACACGCGTTACTCGCAGTGGTTATCACACTGCCTGACGAGGATCCTTTTCATGCCAGCTATTACCCTGACCACCCTGCAAAGCCTTAAGCAGAAAGGTGAAAAAATCACCATGCTGACGTGCTATGACGCCACCTTCGCCCATGCCTGCAATCAGGCCGGTGTTGAAGTGCTACTGGTAGGCGACTCCCTGGGCATGGTTCTACAGGGGCATGACAGCACATTGCCTGTGACGACCGCCGACATGGCCTATCACGTGGCCTGCGTCAAACGCGGCAACCAGGACGCTCTGATTCTCGCCGACATGCCCTTTATGGCTAACGCGACACTCGAACAAACCCTGAACAACAGCGCCCAGCTGATGAAGGCCGGTGCGCATATGGTCAAAGTCGAAGGTGCGGTCTGGCTGGCCGAGTCGATCCGTGTCATGACCGAGCGCGGCATTCCGGTCTGCGCGCACATGGGCCTGACCCCGCAAACAGTGAATGTGCTGGGCGGCTACAAAGTGCAAGGGCGCAACGAAAATCAGGCCCGCCAAATGCGCGCTGATGCCATTGCCCTCGAGCAGGCGGGCGCGGCCATGCTGCTGCTCGAATGCGTACCGAGCGAGCTGGCTGCAGAAATCACCCACGCGGTCAAAATCCCGGTGATCGGCATTGGCGCCGGCAGCGACACAGACGGCCAGGTCCTGGTGCTGCACGACATGCTCGGCCTGTCATTGACCGGTCGCTCGCCCAAGTTCGTGAAGAACTTCATGACTGGCCAGCCTGATATCCACGGCGCCCTCAGCGCGTATGTAACTGAAGTCAAAGCCGTCAGTTTTCCTGGTACCGAACACGGATTCTCTGCATGAACACAGTTAAAACCGTTCGCGAGTTGCGCGCCGCTGTAGCCCGCGCACGCCGTGAAGGCAAACAGATAGCCCTGGTTCCGACGATGGGCAATCTGCACAGTGGCCACGCCGCCCTGGTGACCACTGCCGCGCAGCAAGCCGACTTTGTGGTTGCGAGCATTTTTGTGAACCCGCTGCAATTTGGCGCGAACGAAGATCTTGATACCTACCCGCGCACACTGGCAGCCGATCAGGAAAAACTCCTGCAAGCGGGCTGCAATTTACTGTTCGCTCCCACCGTTGAAGAAATGTACCCCAACGGCATGGACGGTCTGACCCGTGTCACCGCCGCCCAACTCAGCAACGAACTGTGCGGGAGCCGTCGTCCGGGGCATTTCGACGGTGTGACCACCGTGGTCACAAAGCTGTTCAACATGGTTCAGCCGGACCTCGCGATCTTTGGGCAGAAGGACTACCAGCAGCTGGCAGTCATTCGCGCCATGGTCAACGACCTCAACATGCCGGTCCAGATCATCAGCGAACCCACCGTGCGTGCCGACGATGGCCTGGCGCTGTCATCGCGCAATGGTTACTTGAGTGCAGAGCAACGCGCCCTGGCGCCAGCGCTGTACCGCCACCTGAGCGAGATGGCGCGCGCTATCGTCGCCGGTGAGCGCGATTACCCGGCACTGGTCAACCAGCACCTGGCGCACATCGAAGCCACAGGCTTTCGCCCCGACTACCTGGAAATTCGCCACGCGGGCACCTTGCTCCCGGCACAACCCGCAGATCGCGACCTGGTGATTTTGGTCGCGGCCTACCTGGGCGCTACGCGTTTGATCGACAACGTGCACTTAAACCTCGACAGCCCGCTCTGACAGAACGGGCTGTGCGGAACCGCGGAATGACCCGCACTCCATAACGAAACACTGAATCGTTTCAGCACGTGTGACGCAGCGGTGACAAAAGTTACTGTTTGTTGTCAGACAAAGCCAAGACAGAAGCAGGCGAGAGGGTTACTGTAATCGCCCTGCTTCTAGCTGATGTGCAGAATCAGACCGACCGAACACCTCGCCAGCAATAAAGGGTGTAGGCGTATTCAGTGTCCAAGGCAGTTCAAGCAAAAAAGGATATCCGCAGCGATGGCGTACTACCGCACCCCTCATGACGTTACCGCTCTGCCCGCTTGGCAAGCGTTGAAACTACACCGTGCCGGCATGCAAAACTTCAGCATGCGCGACGCGTTTAACAGCAACCCCAAGCGTTTTGAAGAATTCACCCTGAGCAGCTGCGGGCTGTTTCTGGATTACTCGAAAAACCTGATCAACAACGAAACCAGGGACCTGCTGGTCAACCTCGCCAACGAGGTCGACCTCAAAGGTGCGATCAAGTCGCTGTTTGGCGGTGAAATCGTCAACGCCTCTGAAGGTCGCCCGGCCTTGCACACCGCGCTGCGCCGCCCTGTTGCCGACAAACTGTCGGTCAACGGCGTGAATATCATGCCCGAGGTGCACAAAGTCCTGAACCAGATGACTGAACTGGTCGGCCGGATTCACGACGGCCTGTGGCGCGGTTACACCGAAAAACCGATCACCGACATCGTTAACATCGGTATTGGCGGCTCGTTCCTGGGCCCCGAGCTGGTATCTGAAGCTCTGCTGTCCTACGCCCAAAAAGGTGTGCGCTGCCATTATCTGGCGAACATCGACGGCAGTGAATTCCATGAACTGACCGCAAAACTGCGCGCAGAAACCACGCTGTTCATCGTTTCGTCAAAATCCTTCAACACCCTCGAAACCCTGAAAAACGCTCAGGCGGCACGGGCCTGGTACCTGGCTCAGGGCGGCTCTGAAGCAGAACTGCATCGCCACTTTATCGCCGTGTCGAGCAACAACGCGGCGGCTGTAGCCTTCGGTATCCGTGAAGAAAACATCTTCCCGATGTGGGACTGGGTTGGCGGGCGTTACTCGCTGTGGTCGGCCATTGGCTTGCCCATTGCGCTGGCGATCGGCATGTCCAACTTCAAGGAGCTGCTGTCCGGCGCCTACAGCATGGACCAGCATTTCCAGACCGCACCATTCGAACAGAACATGCCTGTGCTGATGGCAGCACTGGGCGTCTGGTACGGCAACTTCTGGGGTTCGCAGAGCCACGCGATCCTGCCGTATGACCACTACCTGCGTAACATCACCAAGCACTTGCAACAGCTGGACATGGAGTCCAACGGCAAGAGCGTGCGCCAGGACGGCACCCCGGTGTCCACCGACACGGGCCCGGTGATCTGGGGTGGCGTGGGCTGCAACGGTCAGCATGCGTATCACCAGTTGCTGCATCAAGGCACCCAGCTGATCCCGGCTGACTTTATCGTGCCGATTGTCAGCTTCAACCCGGTTGCCGATCACCATCAGTGGCTGTATGCCAACTGCCTGTCGCAAAGCCAGGCGCTGATGCTGGGTAAAACCCGCGAAGAAGCCGAAGCGGAACTGCGCGACAAAGGCATGTCCGAAGAAGAAGTGCAAAAACTTGCGCCGCACAAGGTGATTCCGGGCAACCGCCCGAGCAATACCCTGGTGGTTGAACGCATCAGCCCGCGCCGTCTGGGCGCACTGGTTGCGCTGTACGAGCACAAGGTCTTTGTACAAAGCGTTATCTGGGGCATCAACGCCTTTGACCAGTGGGGTGTAGAGCTGGGCAAAGAGCTGGGCAAGGGCGTATACAATCGCCTGACCGGCAGCATCGAAGACGCCGCCGATGATGCATCGACCCAAGGTCTGATCAACTACTTCCGCGGTCGTCATCGCGGTTGATTGCTAGGGCCTGTTGACGTTTCGGGTCGCGTGTCATAACGAAACGTCAACAGCCCTGGCCGGCCAGTCTCCCCGACTGGCCGGCACAACCGAGGTTCCATGGAATTTATCCGCATCCCCATCGAACGCCAGATCATGAGCCTGACCGGGCTTTCACTCGGCCAGCTCGACCTCGAAAATCCCAAGGGCGACCCCGGCCTCTTCGGCCCGGACTCTATCAGTTGGCAGGTACATGGTGATTTCACCAGCATGCTGATTGGCGGCATCAGCGCCTTGATGCTGCAAGCCTTGCACCCACTGGCACTGGCCGGGGTGTGGGACCACTCCAATTTCCGTCAGGACATGCTGGGCCGGCTACGCCGTACCGGACAGTTCATTTCCGGCACCACGTTTGGCGCCACAGGCGATGCCAACTGGCTGATCGAAAAGGTGCGCACCATTCACCTGCAAGTCACAGGCACCGGCCTTGATGGCCGCCCGTATGCCGCCAGCGACCCCGAGTTGCTGACCTGGGTGCATGTGGCCGAAGTCAGCAACTTCCTCGCCACCCATCTGCGTTATCGCAACCCACATTTATCCGGCGCAGATCAGGATCGTTACTACGACGAAATCGCAATGATCGCTGAACGTCTGGGCGCCACGAACGTGCCCCGTTCCCGTCAACAAATCGCTGATTACCTTGACCGTGTCCGCCCTCAATTGCGGTGTGATGAACGCAGCCACGAAGTGATTCGTCTGTTGCTCAACGCCCCCTCCCCCAGTCTGCTGGCCAAACCCTTTGGGGCTCTGATGATGCAGGCCGGTATCGACTTGCTGCCGGACTGGGCCAGCGACCAGCTTGGCCTGTACCAGCGCCCATTGACCCGCAAACTGGTGCGGGCCGGGGTTAACAGCACCGCGCCAATCCTGCGCTGGGCCGTGCGCAATGGCTCGGTGCAACGGGCGCGGCGGCGTATGGGACTGGCATGACTGGCGCCGAGCTTTTGTAGTAGCTGCCGAGGGCTGCGGCAGGGTGACTTCTATGCCACCATGCCCGCCTGATTCCGAGCACTGCACTCCAAAAATAAAGAGGACTCACGCTATGCAAGACGTCGTAATTGTTGCCGCAACACGCACGGCTGTTGGTAGCTTCCAGGGTTCGCTGGCCCAGGTCCCGGCCGTTGAGCTGGGCGCGGCAGTGATTCGCCAGTTGCTGGCACAAACAGGACTGGAGGGCGCTCAAGTCGACGAAGTCATCATGGGCCAGGTACTGACCGCCGGCGCCGGGCAAAACCCGGCCCGTCAGGCGGCCATCAAGGCCGGGCTGCCCTTCGCGGTGCCAGCCCTGACCCTGAACAAGGTCTGCGGTTCAGGCCTCAAGGCCTTGCACCTGGCCGCGCAGGCCATTCGCTGCGGCGATGCCGAGGTGATCATTGCCGGCGGCCAGGAAAACATGAGCCTGTCCAACTATGTCATCCCCGGCGCCCGCACCGGGCTGCGCATGGGCCACAGCCAGATCGTCGACACCATGATCAGCGACGGCCTTTGGGATGCGTTCAACGATTACCACATGGGCGTCACCGCCGAAAATCTTGTGGCCAAATACGGTATCAGCCGTGAAGAACAGGATGCCTTCGCCGCCGCCTCACAGCAAAAAGCCACAGCCGCCATTGCCGCCGGACGCTTTGTAGATGAAATCACCCCGATCCTGATCCCGCAGCGAAAAGGCGATCCGATTGCGTTCGCGACAGACGAACAACCCCGGGCCGGCACCACCGCCGAGTCACTGGCCAAGCTGAAGCCTGCCTTCAAGAAAGACGGCTCTGTCACGGCCGGTAACGCGTCCTCGCTCAACGATGGCGCCGCCGCAGTGATGCTGATGAGTGCCGCCAAAGCCCAAGCCCTGGGCTTGCCGGTGCTGGCCAAAATCGCCGCCTACGCCAATGCCGGTGTCGATCCGGCCATCATGGGCATCGGCCCGGTCAGCGCTACTCAACGCTGCTTGAGCAAAGCCGGCTGGAGCCTTGAGCAACTGGACCTGATCGAGGCCAACGAAGCGTTCGCAGCGCAAGCCTTGTCAGTGGGCAAGGAGTTGAACTGGGATACGGACAAGGTCAACGTCAACGGTGGCGCGATTGCCATTGGCCACCCGATTGGTGCGTCAGGTTGCCGTATCCTCGTGACCCTGCTCCACGAAATGATCAAGCGTGACGCGAAAAAAGGCCTCGCCACCCTGTGCATCGGTGGTGGTCAGGGTGTAGCGCTGGCGATCGAGCGCGAGTAACCACACCCTTTATGGGAGCGGGCTTGCCCGCGATGCAGACTACGCGGTCTGCCGGTTAAACCGCTCGGATGCAATCGCGAGCACGCTGGCTCCCACACTGAAGTTTCGTACACCCTATTCTGCTAAACTGCCGCGCCTTATCCATCCCCCAAGGCGCATCGCATGTCTTCCTTGAATCAGGCGCTGCGCGCCGCCCTCGATAACCGTCAGGACTTGCTGGCCGGGCTGCATGCCCAGGGCACTGATTGCTATCGCCTGTTCCACGGCAGCCAGGAAGGTGCTGGCGGCCTGACCATCGACCGTTACGGCCCGCAACTGCTGGTGCAAAGCTTTCACCAGCGCCTTGAGCGCGATGACTTGCTGCAACTGCATGACGCCATCAATCGTCACCTGGGCCTTGACCTGTTGCTGGTCTACAACGATCGCTCCCAGGGCAACTCGCGCATTGATCGCGAAGACACGGTTTATCGCGCCGAAGAAGCCGCGCTTGAAGACACCATAGGTCACGAATGGGGCCTGAAGTACCGCGTGCGCGGGCGCCATGCCGGCCAAGACCCGCTGCTGTTTCTCGACCTGCGCAACGCTCGCGGCTGGGTCAAGGAACACAGCGCCGGTAAAAGCGTGCTCAACCTGTTCGCCTACACCTGTGGCGTCGGCCTGAGTGCCGCCGCCGGTGGTGCCAGCGAAGTCTGCAACCTCGATTTCGCCGAAGGCAACCTGGCGGTTGGCCGCGAAAACGGCCTGCTGAACCCCGAGCTCCCCAAGATGAAGTTCGTGCAGTCGGACTATTTTGCCGCCATCCGCCAACTGGCCGGGCTGCCGATCATTCAACGCCGCCACAAGCTGCCGGCCTACCCGCGCCTTGATCAGCGTGAATATGACCTGGTACTGCTCGATCCGCCGGCCTGGGCCAAGAGCGCGTTCGGCACGGTCGACCTGCTGCGCGATTATCAGAGCCTGCTCAAGCCTGCAGTCCTGGCAACCGCACCGGATGGTGTACTGATCTGCTGCAATAACCTGGCAAAAGTGGGTATGGACGACTGGCGCGAACAGGTGCTGCGTTGCGCCGAGAAAGCTGGCCGTCCGGTTCGCGACTGGCAAGTGCTGGCCCCGGCCAGTGACTTTCCGTCCATGGATCAGCAACCACCGTTGAAAACGCTGATTTTGCAGTTCTAAACCCCCGGCGGGGAAATAAAGCTCCCCTGAAAGAAGGCGTCCGTCTCGGAACCAGAATCGCGTGCCATACTCAAACGCACTTCCGACTGCTATAGACGACGCCCAAACATGCTCAAAGGATTGATCCGCGCCATTGGCGCCGTGCTGATTGCCATTGCACTTTATAGCGTGCTGGGCTTCCTGATATTGCCCGGCATAGGCTTGCGCATCATCAACCAGCAACTGGCCAACTACGCCACGGTGCCGGCAAAGCTCGACCGGCTGGAATTCAATCCGTTCAGCCTGGAGCTGACATTGTGGGGTTTGAAAGTCGGCGAACCGGGCAAGGAGCAGGTCGGGTTAGAGCGTCTTTATCTCAATCTGCAAACCGACAGCCTGTGGACCAAAGCCCTGCACCTGGCAGATGTGCAGCTGGACAAGCCTAAAACCGAGTTGCTGTTCAACAAGGACGGCACGCTCAACCTGACACAACTGTTCAAACTCCCTGCCAGCGACCCGACCCCGAGCGATCCAGAGAGCAAACCTTTCCCGGTTCGCATCGACAACATCAAGCTCGCTGACGGCTACCTGCATTTCACCGATATGCGCCCCGGCGAACCCATCGAGTTCCTGTACGACTCGATGGACCTTGAACTGAAAAATCTCAGTACCCTGCCCGATGACAACGCCGACATGACGCTGGTAGCGGTAGGTCCCGCAGGCGGGCGCGTTGACTGGAGCGGTACGCTGAGCATCGTGCCCATCACCTCCACCGGCAAACTTAAAGTCACCGATGGCCAGATGAAAACCTGGTGGCCCTATGTGCGGGACGCAGTGCCGCTGGTGCTTGAAGATGGCGTCCTTAACTTCAGCACCGATTACACACTCAACCTGTCCAAAGAAACCGAGATGATGCTCAGCAACGCCTCGGCAAGCATCTCGCCGCTCAAGATCAACGCCCCGGACGGACGCCCACTGGTGCGTCTGGAACGCCTGGACGTCAGCGATACCAGCGTAGACCTGGCAAAGCAGAAGGTGGTTGTAGGCAAGATTCAGAGCAAGAACCTCGAAACCTGGGCCGCCCGCGAGAAAGACGGTCAGCTTGACTGGCAAAAACTGTTTGCCAGCCAACCCGAGAAAGCAGCGCACAAAGCGGACGAGGTGGTGACGGTTGAAGCACCTAAACCTGCGCCCGTTGCACCGGGTAAACCCTGGGAAGTGCTGCTCAAGGATGTTGAGCTGCGCGACTACCGTGTACACCTCGCCGACAACGAGCCCAAAACCCCGGTGGCACTGGATATCGGGCCGCTCAACCTGAACCTCAAAGACTTCGACAGCCTGAACCGCTCCCCCTTCACCCTCAACCTCGACACGG
>JBILYW010000159.1:0-7128 GCA_044377555.1 Pseudomonas sp. | reverse complement strand
ATCGCCAGGATCAGCACCAGCCCCCAGAGGCCATAGCGGGTAGCCACGCCTCTCATGTGTACTTCCTGATCAGCAGCACGAGGAACAACACACCGCCCACACTGCCCGCCGTCAGGCCGATGGGCACTTCGAAGGGGTAGATCAGCAAGCGGCCGAGGATGTCGCACGCCAACAACAGCGACGCGCCGCACAGGGCGACGATGGGCAATGTTCGCTCCAGGTTCTCGCCGTAGTGCAGCGCCACCAGGTTGGGAATCACCAGCCCGACAAAGGGAATCGCCCCCACGGTAATGACCGTGGCGGAGACGGTCACCGCCACCAGTATCAGCCCCAGTGCCGCGTTGGCCGCGTAGTTCAGGCCCAGGCTGCTGGCCATGCCCTCGCCCATACCGAGCACGGTAAAGCGGTGCGCGAATAGATAAGTGAGCACCACGATCGGCAAGATCAGATAGATGATCTCGTAGTTACCCTGGACGATTTTCGAGAAGTCACCCAGCATCCACCCCTGCATGCTCTGCAAGTTGTTGTGACGGTAGGCATAGAACTCCGCGACGGCGCTCAATACGCTGCCGTACATCAGGCCAATGACCGGAACCATCACCGTGTTCTTGAACTTGATACGACGGATGATCGCGACATAGAGCAGGCTCGCCGCAAAACAAAACGCCAGGGCAAACAGCATCCGGCCGGCCGCACCGGCGGCGGGGGCCACCGTCAGTGAAATCAGGATGCCCAGCTTTGCTGCATCCAGGCCGCCGGAAGTCGCCGGTTCTACGAAACGGTTACGCACGATCTGCTGCAGGATCACACCACACACGGCCAGCCCCACTCCAGTCAGGATCAGGGCAGCGAGGCGTGGAAGACGGCTGGCAGTCAGGGTCAACCAGGCGTCATCGGAAAACGTGAACAGTTCGGTCCAGGAAACCTGTTTGACCCCCACCATCAACGAAAGGCAACAGAGCACGGCAAACAGGATCAGTAAGGCTGCACGACTCAAGAACCGCCCTCACTGTCAGACGTCCCGGCAATCCGCCAGCCTTTCGCGGCTCGGCGTTGCGCTAGAAAGTGCGCGTAGAGCCCTCGCGTGGCACTCAATTGCGCATGGGAACCCTGCTCGCTGATCTGGCCGTGATCAAGCACCACAATCTGGTCGGCCATGGCCACCGTCGACAGCTGGTGGGCGATGACGATCAGCGTGCGGGTGCCGCGCAAACGTGCCAGCGTTTCAGCGATGGCGGCCTGGTTTTCAGCGTCGAGGGCGGCGGTGGCCTCGTCGACCAACAGAATCGGGGCGTCCTTGATCAGCGCACGGGCGATGGAAATTCTCTGACGCTCACCGCCGGACAGTCGTGCACCGCCCTCGCCCACCGGCGTATCCAGGCCTTGGGGCAGGCGCTCGATGATCTCCACGACCCCGGCTTGTTGTGCCGCTTCCATCACCTGGGCATCGCTGGCATCAGGTTTACCGATGCGGATGTTGTCGGCGATGCTGCCCTGGAACAGGTAAGCGTCCTGAAAGATCTGGCTGATCTGACCGGCCAGTTGTTCACTGGACATCTGCCGGACATCCACACCGCCCACGATCACGCTGCCCTGCGTCACGTCGAAGAAGCGCGCAATCAGCCGCACCAGGGTGGTCTTGCCCGAGCCGGAAGCACCGACCAGCGCGGTCATGCTGCCGGGCTCGATATGCAGGCTGACATCGCGCAGTACATCAGCCTGATCCTCGGCATAGCGGAAGCTCACGTTGCGCAACTCAACAGATCCATCGACCGGCGCTTGTGGGGCCTGCGGCTCAGGCAGGGGCTTGACCGCAAAGATCCCGCGCACCGCATCCAGCTGACCGCGCGCGCCACGCAGCACCTCGCTATAACCGGCCACTTCCAGCAGCGGGTCGATGAAGCGGCTGACCAGCAGCAACGACACGATCACGGCGATGACCGAACCCGGTTCCAGGCTTGCGTCCAACTGATCACCGAGCCATAGCGTGGCGGCCACCAGCAACACGGCGAAGCCAGCCTGTACCGCCCAGGCGTTGAACACCACCGACATCGCCGAGACGTGAATCAGCCGCTTTGCAGACTGCTGCTGGCGCCCGATGGCCTGCTCGATAAACTGGGTACCGCCGTCCTCGCCATTGAATGCGCGTAGCACCGATTGCGCCTGGGCAAACTCAACCATGCGCTGGCTGGCATGCGCGGCGTTGTACTGGAAGCTTTGGTCGGCACGCTGGCCCAGGTGAGCGGTCAGCGCAAAGACACCAAACAGGATCGGCAGTGTCACCAGTGCGATCAGCCCCATTTGCCAATGCAACGCGAACAACGCAACAAGGATCACTACCGGTGTAACCACACCCGTGATCAGCGGCGTAAAAACGTGAGCGGGAAGCTGGGCCATTTCCATCATGCCCTGGGAGGTCACATGGCTCAGCCGGGCGGTGTTTTGTGCGCTGAACCAGCCCACCGGGAGACGCGCCACATGGTCGCCGAGCCGATGACGGCCACGCTGGAGAACGGCGATGCCGACACGGATACCGGCTTTCTCCACGTTGCGTCGTAGCGCCCAGCACACCACCACACCGATCACCAGCGCGATCAGCCATTGCCCTGCCGAGCGCACGTCACTGCCCAGCAGATAGGTGAGCACCGGCACCAGGGTGACAATCGTCAGCCCGCAGAGCAGGCCGTAGACCAGCGTCATCCAGAGGTACCGGCGCAGTACCGGGGCCTCTTCACCCAGCAGTTGAATAAAGGTTTTCAGCATGACGATACCGCCTGTTCCTTGGCCTGTTCGTAGCCGCCCAGCGCCCACAGTCGGGCGTAGCGGCCTTTGCGGGCGAGCAGTTCGTGGTGACGTCCCTGCTCGCAGATCGTGCCGTTGTCGATCAGGATGATCTGGTCGGCGTGCATCACCGTATCGAGCCGGTGCGCGATCACCATCAAGGTGCGGCCCTGGGCGAATCGCGACAGCGCTTGCTGGAGCTTCACTTCATTCTCGGCATCGGCGGCCGCCGTGGCTTCATCGAGCACCAGCACCGGCGGATCAAGCAATACCGCGCGGGCGATACTCACACGCTGCAACTCACCGCCGGAAAGCTGCACATCCTCACCAATCACCGAGTCGTAACCCCGAGGCAAGGCGAGGATGCGCTCGTGAATATTCGCGGTGCGGGCGGCCTCTTCGATTTCCTGCTGGCTGGCCGAGGGGCGGCCCAAGGCGATGTTGTCGCGCAGGCTGGCATGGATAAGGCGCACTTCCTGCAGCACAAAACCGATGCGCCGGTACAGCTGCGCGCTCTCGATCTGCCTGAGGTCGACGCCGCCCAGGGTGATGCGCCCTTCACTCGGATCAAAGAAGCGCAGCAGCAGGCGGGCCAGGGTCGACTTGCCGGAGCCGGAAGCACCGACAATCGCCGTCACCGTGCCCGGCTTGAGGGTGAAGCTGACATCCTTGAGCACCGGGGTCTGGCCGTCGTAGCTATAGCCGAGTTGCTCGACACGAATTTCGGCATTGTCCGCCAGCGTCGGCGCGGCGCCCGCCAAGGTTTCCAGCACCGGTGTTTGCAGCAGCGTATGCACACGCTGGGCAGCGCCGGTGGCATTGTTCAAGTCGTGGGTGACGTAGCTCAGCAGCAGCAGGGGTGCGCAGATGCCCGGTGCCACCAGGGCGAAAGGCAACACCTCGACCGGAGTGATCCAGCCCAGGCTCACCCACAACGTGCCAAACGCCAGCACCACGCCGAGTACCGCCACCGGGGCGATCATCGCGTGGGCGTTGGCCATCGCACTGACCAGCGGCCGGGTGAAGTCGTTAAACGCGTCAGCGAAGCCATCGACCGCCTCGCGGTAGCTGCCATGGGCCTTGCCTTCGACACCGAAAGCCTTGACCACGGGAATGCCGTTGACGAACTCAACCACTGCGTTGTTGATCCGTGCCATGCCGGCGCCAAATGACTGCATGTTCGCCCCACTGGCCTTGGTGGCCCTGGAGAAGAACAGGAAAAACAGCGGGAACGGCAGCAGCGAGACAATCGCCATGCGCCAGTCCATGGCGAACAGGTAGAGGATCGAGATGAGGATCGCGCCGATAGTGCGGCCCAGCGTGGTAAAGAAATGCGCGGTCAGGCTGTGCAGCGTACCGATGTCATCCTGCATCGCTTGCTTGACCTCGCCCGAGGCCCGGCTGGTGAACCAGCCCAGTGGCACCTTGGCCAGCCGCCGGGTAATCGCCAGGCGTAAATAACCGGTGATGTGATTGTCGGCCAGGTGCGCGACCATTTCGCCCATCGAGATCAGCGTCATCCCCAGGAACAGGCAGACCAGACTGATGATGACAACCCGCCAGACCTGATCCTGCATCTGGCCCCAGGCGGTAGCAACGTCGGCCTGACCCATTGCAAGCTGAGCGACATGGGCGATACCGGCCAGGGGCACCAGTGTCAGCATGGTGCCGATAGCGGCCAACACCGCCGCAATAATCAGTCGCCCACGTATGGGCCTGAGTACCTGGGATACCGAGCCAGTCGTGGCGGGTTCATCTTTAACACTCATGTGCTCTCCTGAATAACCACTGCAGGCAGCCTGAAGGCATGCCTGACTTCCTTTGCGCTCGAGGGGTTTGCGCGCTGCGTACCTTGTATTCCGAACGGCAACGCAAAATCCTCAATCGAGATGTTCATTAATTTGCGAGGCGGCTCAAGGCCCGAGCCCGGGCACGAACGGGTAGCAGGCTCGCAGGCCTGAAGCGATGTACTTCTCGACGGAAGACACCGACACCTTCAACTCGGTGGCAATGTCGCGGTAGCCCATGCCATGCAACTTGCACAACAGCAGCGCCTGGCGGGTGTTGGCCGGCTTGGCGTGCAATGCGTCATCGATCTGCGTCAGCATTTCCGCCACCAGAGCACGTCGCTCCTCTGAAGGCGCCAGAGGTTCGGCCTGCAGCTTGAGCGCCTCCAGATAGGAGGCTTCAAGGCGACGGCGGCGATACAGGTCGATCACCATGCCTTTGGCGATTTGGGTCAGGTGGCAGCGGGAATCCTCGGTGGAGGGCAGCCGGCCCTTCTTGATGAGATTGAGATAGACATCGTGGGCCAGATCGGCGGCATCGACCGAGTTGCCCAACTTGCGGCGCAACAGGCTGCACAGCCAACTGTGGTGGTCGACATACAGCTGTTCAAATTGCTGCCTGGACGCGAACGCTCCGTTGTCCACAACACCTCTCCTGAGACGATGCCATCCGCGATCAGTTTTTGACTAATGCGAATAGGTATGATTATTATTCAGAATCATACGGCGTTCATAGAGCCCCCGCAATGCGACCTGCTTGCACCCTCTCTGACGCCCGGATTCCTGGGCGTTACAGCAGACCGAGGATCGGTCTGTGGGCACTTGGTGCCATCTCTACTTCTGACTGTTCAGTTTGATAAGGCGGGAAATTTCCATGATGGAACTCAATCCAGATTCGTTACCGAAACTATCTGTCACCGGTGACGAAGAACATTTCTGGCTCTTGCAGCAGCAATACCCCGAACGTACGCTCAAACACTTCAGCGCCTGGCGATTCGACGCCGACATCGACCTTTCAAGGCTCGAGCGGGCGATCAAGGCCGTCATCGAAATACTGCCCGATCTGAATGCACGCTATCAGTTCAACGACGAGGGCGAAGTGCACAAAGTGCACGCCAATGACTGGCAGTCTTGCGTTGAAATCATGCGTTCACACTCCGACGCTGAAGCCACCGAGCAGTTGCTCTCGCAGCAAACGGCACCGTGGGATCCGCTAAGCCAGCCGCCGTTCAAGGCACTGATTATTCAAACCGGGCACGACGTCATCCTCGGCTTCGTACTCCATCAGATCCTCGACCAGACCTGCCAGGAAGACAACTTGTATTGCCGGGTCTTGAGCGCCTATATAGGCCACTCGGCCGGCGATACACCCTGGTTGCGTCGCCCGGCAGATGGCGAAGCTCTATCACCATCGGCCAGTGCGCCCAACCCCCAGCCTGCGGCCAACAACAGTGAAGTCGCGGCGATTATTCTTGGCGAGTTCCGAGGAGCCCTGGCAGAGCCCGATATGCAACTTACCGATGACTTCTTTGATTTTGGCGGTCATTCGCTGCTGGCCACCCGCATCATTGGCAAGCTGTTGAGCAGCCATGGCATCGAAGTCCAGTTCAATGACTTCTTCAGTGCTCCGTCGGCAGCCGAACTGGCATCGCACGCCCATATCATTGTTCAAGACAAGACAGCTTCTGCTGCGGGCCTGCCGCAAAACGTGCAAAAAGCACCTTTCGCCCTGGCCCAGGCCTCTCTCGGGCGGGCTTATGTGGCCTTTGAGTTCGGCACGATTTTCAACCTGCCCTTTGCCCTGGATTTCCTCGACAAGGTGGACGAAGCGCTGTTCGAGCACGCCTTCTACGACCTGCTAAAGCGCCACGCCAGCCTGCGCTCAACCTTCCACTTCGAGAATAATGAGGCGTACCAGCAGATCGTGCCGGTCACGCAACTGGCCGACTACAAGTGGTTCTGGCCAAGCCATGAAAGCCAGGGTGCAACGCTGAAAAGCGAAGCCACTTATCGGTTCGACCTGACCCGCGAGCTGCCCCTCAGGGTGCGCTTTATTTACGACGCGCAACGCCAGCGCCAAACTTTGTCATTGCTGGTCCATCACATGGCCATTGATGAATGGTCGCTTAACGTCATGATGGAAGAACTGGCTCAAGCTTACCTCGCCCGTGCCGCCGACAAAGTACCCACCTGGCAATCGCCTGCACCTTCATTTCATGAGTTCGCCTTGCGAGAACAGGCGACTGGCATCAATCAGCAACATCTCGACTACTGGACGAGCATGCTGCGCGATGCAACCCGTGGCCTGACACTGCCCTCTCCTGACCATCAGGCCAGCGTGCCGGCCAACGAGGTGTCGACGAAGGCTCAGTGGTTCGAAATCAAACCTGACCAGGACCTCACCGATAGCCTGTATGCCTTCGCCAGACGGAATAACTCGTCGCTGTTCGGCGTGGTCTATACGGCCATTGCGTTGTCCCTGCATAAGCTCGGTAACTTGAAGGACCTGGTGATCGGCACGTCCGCCTCCGGCCGAACCGACCCCGGGTTTTACCAGACG
>JBILYW010000158.1:0-7166 GCA_044377555.1 Pseudomonas sp. | reverse complement strand
CGGCGGGCAAGTCGCGGATCAATTCGACTTCCATGCTGCGTCGACGCTTGGCCAGCAATGCCAGCGCATCGTCCAGCGCCGGTTGCAGGGCAACGCTTTCCGGTGCATGGCGATCGCGCCGGGCGAACGCGCGCAGGTGGGCGATGATCGAGGACATGCGCCCGGTCAGTTCGTTGATCAGCTTGAGATTGCCGCGTGCGTCTTCGATGCGCTGGTGATCGAGCAACACTTCAGCGTTTTCGGCGTAAGTGCGGATGGCCGCGAGCGGCTGGTTGAGTTCATGGCTGATGCTGGCCGACATGGTGCCCAGCGCCGACAATTTGCCGGCTTGCACCAGATCGTCCTGGGCGCGAACCAGTTCCTGTTGCGCATGCTCGCGCTCCAGCACCTCTTCACGCAGCAGCCGGTTGAGCCCCTCCAGGTCGCTGGTGCGTTCTGCCACACGCATTTCCAGTTCACGGCGGGCCTTGGCCTCAAACGCAATCCGGTCCAGGTAGTGGCGCCGGCGTTGCATCATTAAGCCTATCAACAGCATGACCACCAGCAAGGTGGCGCCACCGATGGCCAGCACTGTGCGCACCGAACGGTCGATCAGCGTGCGCGGGGCAAGAATGTTGACGCTCCAGCCGGTCTCGTCGATTTTTTGCGTTTGCACCAGCCAGGCATTCAGGTCGAGGTCCAGCGGCTGCGGGTCGCGGGTCGGGTAGGGCAAGATGGCGAAAATGGCCTGGCGCTCTTCCTCCGACAGCTGGCGGGTCGCTCTGAAGCGCCACTCCGGCCGTGAGGTGAGGATGACCACGCCGTTGTTGTCGGTCGCCAGCAGTTGCTCGGGTGTGTTGCCCCACAACTGCTCGGTATGGTCCAGATCGACCTTGACCACCAGTACGCCGAGTTTTTTATCGCCCTCGAGTATCGGTGCGGCGAAGTAATAGCCGCGCTTGCCGGAGGTGGTGCCCAGCCCGAAAAAACGCCCCAGTTTGCCTTCCATCGCCTCGCTGAAATACGGGCGAAAGGCGAAGTTGCGCCCGATAAAACTGTCGCTTTTATCCCAGTTCGACGTGGCCAGGGTATCGCCATGGGTATCGAGCAGGTACATGACCACCGCGCCGGTCTGGGAGCTGATGCTATCGAGCAACTGGTTGGCCTTGGCTTGGGCCCGGGTATCTTCGGGGTTGGCCAGTACGTCGCGCAGGTCTGGCAGCTCGCCAAGAATCTGCGGCAATACTTCATAACGATGCAGCGTACCCAGCAGGTTGGCGACGTACAGGTCGAGGGTCTGGCGGTTTTGACCGGCCAGTTCGCTGCGGTAATAGCTCTCGGCCAGGTGTTGCAGCGGCCACAACAAAGGCGCCAGGCACAACGCCAATAAGGCCAGGCTGCGCCAGCGGGGTCTGCGAGGAACTGAGGGGGTCGTGATCATCGGTGGGAGCTGCGCCGCAAGAGTACGTCGCAGTATACCCAACGAACCCCGCGGGAGCGGGCTTGCTCGCGATGCAAACGCCGCGGTCTTTGAAGCAGGCCGCGGTGATGCCTTCGCGAGCAAGCCCGCTCCCACAAGGGGTGTTGGCGTTAGTGTGGCTGCTCGGCCAGGCAGTCGCGCAATGCGGTTTGCCAGTCGGGCTGGGTGACGTTCCACTCGCGGGCAAGACGGCTGCAATCAAGGCGCGAGTTCTGTGGTCGCGCTGCGGGCGTCGGGTAGGCGCTGGCAGGGATGGGTTCGAGCGTTGCGCACGACTTGCCTTGGGCACTCAGGTGTTCGGCAATGGCCTGGGTAAAGCCAAACCATGAGGTTTCGCCTTGGGCGGTCAGGTGGTATGTGCCCCAGGCCCCGGCTTCGCCGGCTTGCCAGCGTTCGATCAAGGCGCGGGTGCTGCGGGCAATGGTGCCGGCCCAGGTCGGCGCGCCGATCTGGTCTGCAACCACGCGCAGTTCCGGGCGCTCCTGAAGCAAGCGCTGCATGGTCAGCAGGAAGTTTTTGCCATGGGTCGAGTACACCCAGCTGGTGCGCAGGATCAGGTGACGGGCACCCGTCGCCGCGATGGCCTGTTCGCCGGCCAGCTTGCTTTTGCCGTAGACGCCCAGTGGGTTGGGTGCGTCGTCTTCGGTATAGGGTGCCGGCTTGCTGCCATCGAATACGTAGTCGGTGGAGTAGTGGATCAGCGGGATGTCCAGGGCTGCGGCTTCTTCAGCCAGCACGCCGGGTGAGGTGGCATTGATCGCAAAGGCCAGCCCGGGCTCGTTTTCGGCCTGGTCCACGGCAGTGTGGGCTGCGGCATTGATGATCAGGTCGGGCTTGTGCGCCCGCACCCGGGCCCGGATATTCTCGGGCTGGCTCAGGTCCAGCTGGTCACGGCCAAGCACAATCAGCTCGCCCAGACCGGTAAGGTGCTTTTGCAGCTCGATCGCCACTTGGCCGGTTTTGCCGCTGATAAGTATTTTCAACGGTGCTGTCGGCCGGGTCATGCAATCAGGTCCCTTGCATCTGTGGAGCCCAGACGCTCGCCTTGATAGCTGCCGTCTTGAACGCGGTGGCACCATTGCAGGTTGTCCAGGTACCACTGCACGGTTTTGCGCAGGCCGGTTTCGAATGTTTCTTCGGGCACCCAGCCCAGCTCGCGCTCGATTTTGCTGGCGTCGATGGCGTAGCGCTGGTCGTGGCCCGGGCGGTCCTTGACGAAGGTAATCAGGTCGGCAAATCGGGCGACGCCCGCCGGGTGTGCTGGCGCGAGTTCTTCAAGCAGTGCGCAGATGCTGCGTACCACATCGATGTTGGTTTGTTCGTTGTGCCCGCCGATGTTGTAAGTCTCACCGACCACGCCTTCGGTCACGACTTTAAGCAGGGCACGGGCATGATCTTCGACGAACAGCCAGTCACGCACTTGCAGGCCATTGCCGTACACCGGCAGTGGCTTACCGGCCAGGGCGTTGAGAATCACCAGCGGGATCAGTTTTTCCGGGAAGTGGAAGGGGCCGTAGTTGTTCGAGCAGTTGGTCAGCAACACCGGCAAACCGTAAGTGCGGTTCCAGGCGCGTACCAGGTGGTCGGACGCGGCCTTGCTGGCCGAGTATGGCGAGCTTGGTGCATAAGGCGTGGTTTCGGTGAACAGGTCGTCGACGCCGTGCAGGTCGCCATACACTTCATCGGTCGAAATATGGTGGAAGCGGAACGCGCTCTTTTCCGGCTCAGGCAGGGTCAGCCAGTAAGCGCGGGCGGCTTCAAGCAGGCTATAGGTGCCCACGATGTTGGTCTGGATAAAATCCGACGGGCCGTCGATGGAGCGGTCTACGTGGGATTCGGCTGCCAGGTGCATGATGGCCTGGGGCTGGAAGCGCGCAATAACGGTGCTGACGGCGGCCTGGTCGACGATATCGGCCTGGACGAACTCGTAGCGGGTATCGGTGGCGATGCTTTGCAGCGATTCAAGGTTACCGGCGTAGGTCAACTTGTCGAGGTTGAGGACTTCATGCCCGGTATTTTTGATCAGGTGACGGATCAGCGCTGAACCAATAAAACCGGCACCGCCGGTGACTAAAATGCGCATTGAGATATTCCTTGTTCCCTGGAGGGCTTTAATCGACTGGCGCATAGCTTGTGGGGATGTGCGGGGCGGTGCAAGTGTGGGTGGTCAGGAAAATACTGATGCAGCTATAAAGGCAGATTTATATCCGTGTTATGTGGTTTTTATCAGTATTTGATTCTTGAGTTTAATTTAATTGCAGATATTTATCGGCTATAAAGGCACTCATCGTTGACGTGACACAGACCTGCGTTCACTGTCTTCTATCTATACGAATCAAAAACCCGATGCTTTCCAGGAGTCCAGATGACCACTTTGCACAGTTCGCCACGCGCTGACGGCTTTTACATGCCGGCTGAATGGGCTCCGCAGACCCAGACCTGGATGATCTGGCCCGAGCGTCCGGACAACTGGCGTCTGGGCGGCAAGCCTGCCCAGGCGGCGCATGCCGCGGTGGCCAAGGCTATTGCACGCTTTGAGCCGGTGACGGTCGGTGTCTCGGCTGCTCAATACGAAAATGCCCGGGCGCAACTGGATGTGCCGAATATCCGTGTGGTCGAGATGTCCAGCGACGACGCCTGGGTTCGTGACAGCGGGCCGACCTTTGTCATCAATGACAGCGGTGAAGTGCGCGGCGTGAACTGGGATTTCAATGCATGGGGCGGCTTTGACGGTGGTTTGTACTACCCGTGGAACCGCGATCAGCAAGTCGCCAGCAAGGTGCTGGAAATCGAGCGAAGCCCGCGTTACTACACCGAAGGTTTTGTGCTTGAAGGCGGCTCGATCCACGTCGACGGCGAAGGCACGTTGATCACCACGGCCGAGTGCCTGATGAACCGCAACCGTAACCCGCACCTGTCCCGCGAAGAGATCGAGGGCGTGCTGCGTGCGCAACTGGCTGTGGACAAGATCATCTGGCTGCCCGATGGCCTGTTCAACGATGAAACCGACGGCCATGTGGATAACTTCTGCTGCTACGTGCGCCCGGGTGAAGTGCTGTTGGCCTGGACTGACGATGAACGCGATCCTAACTATGCGCGCTGTCATGCGGCGATGAACGTATTGGCAACCAGTACCGACGCCAAGGGCCGGCCTTTTGTTGTGCACAAAATGCCGATTCCGGGGCCGATGTACGCGACCCAGGAAGAATGCGACGGCGTCGACAAAGTGGCGGGTAGCCAGGACCGTAACCCCTCAGAGCGCCTGGCCGGTTCCTACGTGAACTTCCTGATCGTCAACGGCGGCATTATCGCGCCGAGCTTTGACGACCCGATGGATGCGCAGGCCAAAGGCATCCTGCAAAACCTTTTCCCGCAACACGAAGTGGTGATGGTGCCGGGCCGTGAATTGCTGCTGGGTGGTGGCAACATTCACTGCCTGACCCAGCAACAGCCAGCGCCGCACAAGGCGTAAGGTAATCGTGCGGGAGCGGGCTTGCTCGCGACCGCATCACCGCGTTGATTTAGACAAACCTGGTTGCCTGAATCGCGAGCAAGCCCGCTCCCCCACGGTGTCGGGCTTGTTTAAAACTTGTACGTCCCCGTCATCACCAAACTGCGCGGCTCGCCCGGCATGATCTGGGAGGCACTGGTCGCCGAGGCGTAGTAATAGCGGTCTGTCAGGTTGGTCAGAGCACCGCTGACATCCCAGTCTTTTTCACGGTACCCCGCCAGCGCATCCCAACGCCCGTAACCCGCCAATGTCACGGTGTTCTGGTTGTCGGCATAACGCTGCCCCACCAGGGTCAGGCCCGTTTCGGCGTACCAGCCCATTTCCGGTTTCCAGGTCACGTACAGGCTGCCATTGTGCTTGGCCACGCCATTGATGCGTTTACCTTCGAGGCCGTTGTTGTCCTTGACCACCGTTGCGTCCTGCAAGCCAATGCCACCGCGCATGTACCAGTTGCCACCCAGCTTGCCGCTGGCCGTCAGCTCAATACCGCGTGAGCGTTGCAGGCCGGAAAGCAGGGTGATCGTCGGGTCATCCGGGTCTTTGGTGCGACGGTTATAAAGTTCGAGCTCGTACACCGCCAGCGTGGTGCTCAGGCGGTCATCCAGCCAGTCGCTTTTTACGCCGATTTCTTTCTGCTTGGTCAGCTCCGGGCTCAGGTCGTTGGTATTGCCTGCGGCACCCGGCGTGATGCCGATCAGGCCGCCGCCCACCGGCGAGAACGTTTTGGTCCAGGACGCGTAAAACGAGTGGTTCTCCAGCGGGGTCCAGACCACGCCCAGACGCGGGCTGGTGCTGTGGCTTTGGCGGTCTTCAGTACGGTCGGTTTTTTTCAGGTAGTTGGTGGACTCGATATCAAAGCGGTCATAACGCACACCGGCCAGTACCTGCCATTGATCGTTGAAGCGAATCTGGTCCTGAACATACAGGCCCTGGCTTTCGACTTCGGTATGGCTGTCGCTGAAGATCGGCATCGCTCCGGCCGGGCGCAGGGTGCGGTCCGGGTTGTACAGATCAACCGCGGGTACGCTCGCGGCTTTGTAGAGCTTCGGGTCGCGACGCTGACTGCCGATTTCCAGACCGGTCAGCAGGCGGTGCTCAAGGCCAAAAGTGTCAAAGCCGCCTTCAATCTCGATGTTGTTGAAAATGTTGCGGGTGGTCATGTCCTGCTGCCAGGCCTGGCGACTGACCTTGCTGGTTTTCGGGTCGTAGCCGGTCAGGTAGGTGTTTTCGAACTCACTGTCGAGTTTGAACACGCCGAGGGTATGACGCAGTTGCCAGTTTTCGCTCAACTCATAACTCAGGCGTGAGCGCAGGTTCTGGGTTTTGTCATTGATGTAATCGTTTTTCCCGCCGTACGACGTGCCGCGACTGACGTCGGCCGGGCGCCCGTTGATGCTCGGGATACCGCGATCAGGGGTACGGTTGTAGCGGCTGTATTCGTACTGCACCAGCCAGTTCAGATCCGGGGTGATTTGCCAGCTCATCGACGGCGCGAACAGTTGGCGGTTACCGCTGACGTTATCTCGAAAGCTGTTTTTGTCTTCATTGCCCATGTTCAGGCGCAGGCTGATGGTGTCGCTCGGGTCAGTACTCAGGTCGGCGTACAGGCTGCGCAAATCCTCGCTGCCCCCCTGGGCCTGAATGCTCGATTGGCGACCAAACTGCGGCATTTTGCTGACGCGGTTGATGATCCCGCCCTGGCTGCCACGGCCGTAAAGCACCGCCGCCGGGCCTTTGAGCACTTCAATGCGTTCGATGTTGTGCAGGTCGCGCACGTATTGGCTGTCGTCGCGAATACCGTCCAGATAAAAGTCGTTGCTGGCGTCAAAACCGCGGATGCGCAGGCTGTCAAAACGGGTGTCGGCAGTGCTGCTGACGTTGGGGATGCCGCTTAAGGCTTCGCCGATGCTGTTGATCCCGTAATCCAGCAGGTTGGCGGTCTTCACCGAGTCGATTGCTTGGGGCACATAACGCGCAGGCGTCGAAGTGCGAGTGGCGGTGGTTACATCTTTCACACGCGGGTCATCGGCCTCGGCCTCGCTGGCGCTGATCGACAGTTCGGGGAGCGTGGTGGCAGCGTTGCCAAATCCGGCGTACAGCAAGGCACAAAACCCCAGATTCAGGGGTGTTAAACGGCGGGGGGAAAGCATGGTTGAGGAGTGTCCGGGCGGTGGAATAGGGTTATATTTTTTAGGG
>JBILYW010000157.1:0-7201 GCA_044377555.1 Pseudomonas sp. | reverse complement strand
GGTGATCGACAACGTCTCAAGGCGCTGGCGGGACTGGCTGATGCCGCACTGCACGAACAGGCTGTCGGCAAAGGCACGAATGGTAGTGTTGGCCAGCGGCAGTACCAGCGGGTAGTTTTGCAGCAGGTTGCGGTCCAGCGGGACTTGAGCCAGGGGATGACCCGCGCGCACCACCAGGGTCATGGATTCGCTGTAGAGGTGTTCAAAATTCATGCCCTGAATTTCCGGGCTGTCAGTCATGCGGCCAATTACCAGGTCGACATCGCCTACCCGCAATTGCGACAACAGATACGCGCTGGGCCCGGTCACCACACTCACCACCAGCGACGAATGCCGTGCATGCAGGCGCTTTACCAGTTCGGGGACAAGCAGGCTTTCTACCGTCGACAGCACCCCGAGACGCACCGTGCCCCCCACGTACTCGCCGCCGCGCAAGGCATTGACCCCTTCGCGCAACGCCTGCACCGAAGGCGTTGCATACCGCAGGAAGGCCACCCCGGCCTCGGTCAGACTGATCCCGCTTTTACTGCGCACAAACAGGCTGACCGTCAGCAGTTCCTCCAGCTCCTTGAGCGTTTTGGACATCGCGGGCTGGCTCACCGCCAACACATCCGCCGCCCGCGCCAGACTGCCCTGGCGCGCCATCTCCAGAAAACACACGAGGTGGCGGTACTTGATGCGGGTATCAATGTTCACTGGGCTAACAACTCCGGGCGGGGTCACGCGTTATCAACGGGGACGTTTTGCAGATAAAACTCGTGCAACTTGGCTTGCAGTATTTTCTTGTCCGGCAGCCTGGTCTGATATTCGGCGATCAAAGCGGGCGACAGTGAACGGTTCAGTGCGTATTCAACCACTTCATCTTCCTTGCTGGCACACAGTAATACACCGATTGCCGGATTTTCGTGGGCCTAGCGGTGGTCGCGGTCGAGAGCTTCGAGGTGGAAATTGAGTTTGCCCAGGTGTTCTGGCTCAAAGCGCTTCACCTTTAACTCAATCGCCACCAGACAATTCAAGCCACGATGAAACAAAAGCAGATCCACTGCAAAGTCCCGGGCCCCTACCTGCAACGGATACTCCGAGCCCACAAAGCAGAAATCATGGCCCAACTCAGTCAAGAACTCCCTTAATCGCCAAGCAAACCTTGATGCAACCCCGACTCACTGTGGCCTTTAGGGAGCTGAAGAAACTCAATGCAATAAGCATCTTTGAAAACATCCGCCACACCTGCAACACGCTCTTGTAAAGCTGGGGAAAGTTTGGCTGGACAAGTCACCATCCGCTCAAACAACGCGCTCTCCAACTGACGGTTCAGCTCACGACTTGACCACTTTTGAGCAACCGCGTTGCGCATGTAAAATTCTCGTTCCTGCACTGACTTACATTGGCTCAGAAGCATCAGATGGTGAGTCCACGGTATTTGTGTCAGCAGCGCTGACACAAAGTTTTCATCATTTCTATAAACCTCGTAAAACTGACGCATGCGAAACAGATTTCGACGGGTAAAACCCCGCAGCCCAGGCTGGGTACGTGCGATGTGATCTGCCAATTGCTCAACTACAGAGTCACCCCATTCAGCCCGCGCCAGCTTTTGACTGATAAAAGCCCCCACTTGCCAGTAGAGCCCGATTAGCTGCGTGTTCACGGCAACCGCTGCATTTTGCCGGGCACTTTTGATCAATTGCACCTCATGGGCTATCGGCGCGGCCACAACCAAACGTCAACAGACCCTAACCCTCAAATGCCATACTCTTCCCCCACTCAATAAGCGTCTGACAGCCGGGCTGGCGATGTCCCTGCTCAGCAACAACACTTGAACACAGGATTTATCAGAGGATTTCCCCATGCTTTGGAAAAAAGGCCGACGTAGCGACAATGTCGAAGACGTGCGCGATCAAGGCGCGGGTGGTGGTGGCGGAATGCGCATCGGGGGCGGCAAGGGCCTGAGCCTGATGGCCGTGGTGGTGATTGTGGGCATCGGCCTGCTGACCGGGCAGGACCCCATGCAAATCCTCGGGCAACTCAGTGGCCAGCTCACCGACCAATCCTCGCCCCAGGTGACTCAGCAAGCCGGGCACGCGCCGCCCGCCAACGACCAGCAAGCAGAGTTTGTACGGGCGGTTCTGGGCGATACCGAAGACACCTGGCGCCAGATTTTTCAGCAGGCAGGCCGCACCTATAAAGACCCGACGCTGGTGCTGTTTCGCGGCCAGGTGAACTCCGCCTGCGGGTTTGCGTCGGCCGCCAGCGGGCCGTTTTACTGCCCGGCAGACCAGAAGGTCTATCTGGACATGAGCTTCTTCCAGGAGATGGCTCAGCGTTTCAAGGCCGGGGGCGATTTTGCTCAGGCCTATGTGATCGCCCATGAAGTCGGGCACCACGTGCAAACCCTGCTGGGTGTGTCATCGAAAATGCAGATGGCCCGCCAACAGGGCAAGCGCATGGAAGGCGATGGCGGGCTGCTGGTGCGCCAGGAATTGCAAGCTGACTGCCTCGCCGGCGTGTGGGCCAACCATGCGCAAAAACGCCTGAACTGGCTGGAGCCCGGTGACATTGAGAACGCTCTGGCGGCGGCCAATGCCATAGGCGATGACCGCCTGCAGCAACAAAGTCAGGGCCGCGTGGTCCCCGACTCCTTTACCCACGGCACTTCGGCGCAGCGGGTCAAGTGGTTCAAGGTCGGTTTTGCTCAAGGCAATATCAACCAGTGCGACACGTTTGCGGCGGCGCGGCTTTAAGGCGAACACAACTCATCGCCCTGTGGGAGCGGGCCCGCTCCCACAAGTGGCATTCAGTGAAGCAACTGGCGCAGCTCGAAGCAGTCCCTGGCATGCCAGTCGGTCAGTTCCGGCCACGGGTTTTCGGGCACATTGACCAGTATGGTTTTGCTGCCGGCCGCCCGGCCACAGGCCAGGTCAAAGTGGTAGTCCCCCACCATCACCATCTTCGCCGGCTCGACATCCCAGGCCCGCGCCAGCTGTAACAGGCCATCGGGGTCGGGTTTGTGAGCAGCATTGTCACGGCCCAGCACATCTTGCGGCGCGAAACATTCGTCCAGGCCGATGGCCGACAGCGTGATGTGCGCCAGCTCCTGGGCATTGCGGGTCAAAATACCCAGGCGATACCCCCGGGCAGCCAGATCGCGCACCAGCTCAACGGCACCGGGCGCAGGCGTTGCGGCCAGCGCCAGTTCGCGCTCGTGCTCCAGCAGCCAGGCGTGCTTGGCCGCCGCCACTTCAGCGGGCAAGCCGTTGAGGTGGGTCAGGATATCGCCATCAGCCGGGATCTCCAGCGCCCGACGAATCGCGGCAAAGTCATGCACGGCGACGGTCAGGGTGCCGTCCATGTCAAAAACCCAATGTTTGACGTCCTTGAGTGTCATGCCCAGTCCTTGCGGTGGCGAATCAAGCCTTCCTGAGTGACCGACGCGACCAGTTTGCCTGCGCGGTTGTAGACGCTGCCACGGGAGAACCCGCGCGAGTTGCCCGCCCACGGGCTGTCCATGGCGTACAGCAACCAGTCATCGGCACGCAGGTCGGCGTGGAACCACAGCGCGTGGTCGAGGCTGGCAACCTGCATGTCCTTTTGCCATACGCCTTTGCCGTGGGGCAGCAACGAGGTGGTCAGCAGGCCAAAATCCGATGCGTAGGCCAGCAGGTATTTGTGCAGCGCCGGCGAATCCGGCAGCGTGCCATCCGCACGGAACCACACGTACTTGATCGGGTCGGTGACTTGGGGGTTGAACGGGTCTTCGCCCACCACCGGCCTGAACTCGATGGGCTTGGCGCACAGCAACTTTTCACGCATCGATTCAGGAATCAGGTGCGCACGCTGGCGAATCATGTCGAGTTCCGAAGGCAGATTCTCTGGTCCTACGACGTCGGGCATAGGGTTCTGATGTTCAAAACCACCTTCGTCGTATTGAAACGAAGCGCTGCTGGTAAAAATCGGCTTGCCCTTCTGGATCGCGGTCACCCGGCGCGTGCTGAAGCTGCCGCCGTCACGCACCCGGTCAACCTGATACACCACGGGCAGGCTGGCATCGCCCGGGCGCAAAAAGTAGCCATGCATCGAGTGCACGTGGCGGGCGTCTTCAACCGTCTGACTCATGGCCGACAGCGATTGCCCGAGCACCTGACCGCCAAACAGCTGGCGAAAACCCAAGTCCTGGCTGCTGCCGCGAAAAAGGTTCTCTTCGATCGGTTCCAGGGTCAGCAAATTGACCAGATCATCCAACACTTGGCTCATTCAGATTCTCCTCACACAAAGCAATACCGCCGTAATCTTCGTTACACCGGTCAAAATTTTTGGCTCGCGCCGCTCTACACCTGCTCAGCCGTGCAGGGTTTCCAGCCACTGTGCCCGCGTAATGCGATACAGCACATGGGGCCTCAAGGGGTGGCCCTGAGGCAGCCGGGGGTGCTCAAAGTCGCCGTCCAGATCACGCTGCATGCCGATGGCCTGCATCACTTTTTGCGACGGCAGGTTTAACTGGCTGGTAAACGACATCACCTGATCCAGGGCCAGCCGGTCAAAGGCGCAACGCAACGCCGCCCAGGCCGCCTCGCTGGCATAACCCAGGCCCCAGTGTTCGGGCGCCAGGCGCCAGCCGATTTCAACCGCGGGGGCAAACGGGACTTCAAGCGTGACATTCATCAGCCCGGTAAAACCGATAAAGGCACCTGTGTCCTTGCGCTCCAGAGCCCAAAGCCCGTAGCCGTATTCGGCAAAGTGACCACGAATCCGGCCAATCAGCGCTGCACTTTCGAGACGGCTCAAGAGGGCAGGAAAATGACGCATCACCTGGGGGTCGGCACACATTGCCGCGAACTCAGGCAAGTCTGTGTCGCGCCAGGGCCGTAAGTGCAAACGGGCACTTTCGAGCTCTTGAATCTGCTCCATCAGTCCTCTCCGAATTGTTACCGGGCTTTTCACATGTTGTAAGTGTACAGCGCTGGTAATATCCAGCGCTCGTTCCGACGTGAAATCCCTATGCCTGTACCGTTGATTTACCACGATGACTACAGCCCGCTGTTCCCGGCCGAGCATCGCTTCCCGATGGACAAGTTCCGTCTGCTGCGCGATCACCTGGTCGAGTCCGGGCTGACCTGCGATGCCGACCTGTTGCGGCCCGAGCTGTGCCCTGTGGATATCCTTGCGCTGGCCCATGACCGCGCCTATATCGAACGCTATATGGCCGGCGAGCTGGCCCGCGAGGATCAACGCCGCCTGGGCTTGCCCTGGAGCGAAGCACTGGCACGGCGAACCGTTCGCGCGGTGGGCGGCTCGCTGCTGGCCGCCGAGCAGGCGCTGGAGCACGGGCTGGCCTGTCATCTGGCCGGCGGCACCCATCACGCGCACTACGATCACCCGGCAGGCTTTTGCATTTTCAATGACCTGGCGATCATCAGCCGCTACATGCTGGAAAGTGGCCGGGTAAACCGGGTGCTGATTTTTGACTGCGATGTGCATCAGGGTGATGGTACGGCGCGCATCCTTGAACATACGCCCGATGCGATTACCGTTTCCCTGCACTGCGAAAAGAACTTTCCGGCGCGCAAAGCGCAAAGTGACTGGGACATCGGCCTGCCCATGGGTATGGGCGATGCCGACTATTTGCAAGTGGTCGACGAGGCGCTCAATTACCTGCTGCCGCTGTATCAGCCGGATCTTGTGCTGTACGACGCCGGGGTCGATGTACACAAGGACGACGCCCTGGGCTACTTGAAGCTGACCGATGCAGGCGTTGGCGCCCGTGACGAGAGCGTGATGCGCCACTGTCTGGGCCGCGATATTCCAGTGGTCGGGGTGATTGGCGGCGGTTACAGCAAGGACCGCAAGGCGCTGGCGCGCCGGCACGGGATCCTGCATCACAGTGCGCAAAAGGTCTGGCTGTCATCAGGTTGTCACTGAGCCGTGATTTTTTACCCACAATGCCTGTGGAACTGCCTGTGGATAACCTGAGTGAAAGCCTGTGCAGGCCACGGTACGTATGGCCTACAAGCAGCTGTATGTTTTTCGTACAACCCCTATCCCTGCAGGAGCGGGCTTGCTCGCGATGGCATCACCTCGACTTTCCTGACAGATCGCGTCGCCTGCATTGCGAGCAAGCCCGCGCGCCCAGGGAATGTGTGTGTGAGTCAGGTAGAATGCGCAGCTTATTTCGCCGATTTGCAGCCCTGCCATGACTGACGCCACTCCCTCCCCTTCCCATCACGTCGCCATTATTGGCGGTGGCCCGGCCGGCTTGATGGCCGCCGAAGTGTTGAGCCAGGCAGGCGTACGGGTTGATCTGTATGACGGCATGCCCTCGGTGGGCCGCAAATTTTTGCTGGCCGGGGTCGGCGGCATGAATATCACCCACTCCGAAGCCTACCCGGCATTCCTGTCGCGCTACGCCGAGCGCGCGCCGCAGATGGCGCCCCTGCTGCGTGCCTTCGATGCCGATGCGTTGTGCCGGTGGATTCACGAACTGGGGATCGAAACCTTCGTCGGCAGTTCGGGCCGGGTGTTCCCTACCGATATGAAAGCCGCACCGCTGCTGCGCGCCTGGCTCAAGCGCTTGCGCGAATCCGGCGTAGTTATCCACACCCGCCATCGCTGGCTGGGCTGGCAAGCCGATGGCCAGCTGCGCATTGACAGTCCGGAAGGCGAAAAACAACTAAAACCTGACGCAGTGTTGCTGGCACTGGGCGGCGGCAGTTGGGCCCGCCTGGGCTCGGACGGCACGTGGATGCCGTTGCTGGCCGGGCGCGGCGTCGAGCTGGCACCGTTGCAGCCGAGTAACTGCGGATTTGATGTGGCGGGCTGGAGCGAGGTGTTGCGCAGCAAATTTGCCGGCGCGCCCCTCAAGAACATCGCCATCGCCCTGGAACACGGCACGCCGCGCTTGGGTGAGTGCGTGATTACCGCCAGCGGGATTGAAGGGAGTTTGATTTACGCCTGGTCGGCGCCGATTCGTGAAGCGATCAATCAACAGGGTGAAGCGACGATCTTGATCGATCTTCTGCCAAACAAGCCTGTGGATAAAGTGCAGGCCGCACTGGCCAAGCCGCGTGGCTCGCGCTCGATGAGCAAGCATTTGCACAGCCAGTTGGGGCTCGATGGCGTGAAAGCGGCGTTGTTACGCGAGTTGACCCCAGCTGAGCACTTCAACGACCCGGCGCAATTGGCCAAGGCCATCAAGGCGCTGGCACTCAAG
>JBILYW010000155.1:0-7214 GCA_044377555.1 Pseudomonas sp. | reverse complement strand
ACCGGGTTGCGCACGAAACTGCTCCTCGACGCGCTGATTGAACAGGCTCAGGTACTCGCGCCCGCGCTGCGGCAGCTGCTGCGCCTCACGCTGCTGAATGACCTGGCGCGCGACCCACACCAGCAGCGCGCTGATCAGCGATTGCAACAACATGTCCCGGGCGGGCTGCGCGCTGACGTATTCGCGTTGCAGCTCACTGAACAGGTTGTTCAGGTAATCGCGATCCTTGCCCGCCGGGTAACTGGCGACCCGTTGCAGCAAGCTGATTGTCCCGCCCAACCGGGCTTGCAGCTGGGCGACCAGAGGCGCCGCCAATGTCAGCACAAACCCTTCAACGTTCGGTGAAAACTGAAACCCGTGCACGGACAACGGCGGGATCACCTGTATCGCCGAATGCTCAAGGACATGGCTCTGGCCTTCGACCTCAACCTGCGCCCGGCCCTGGTGGACGTAGAGCAACTGGCACAAGTCAGCATGCCGGTGGGGGCGAATCTCCCAATCGTGGACACGGCTGCGCAGCGAGATGGTTTCGCAGTGCAACAGATCGGGGCTGAGCCAGTCTTGCTGCTCGCCGTAAAGCTTGAACACCGGGATTGAAGGATTCATGGCGACGGAACCTGAAATTTCAGCAAGGGCCGATAATCGCACTGATTAGCGAAAAGTACCGGTAATGACGCCGTTATCACCTTCTATTGCCTCTCTCGCAAGCGAAAAATACAGGCACAAACTTATAAGAATCATCTCGTCCCACAGGGTCGAGGCTGCGCGAGAGAACACTCATGAGAACTCAAGTCGCTATTATCGGCGCCGGCCCTTCCGGTTTGCTGCTGGGCCAACTGCTGCATAACGCCGGTATCGATAACGTCATCATCGAACGCCAGACCGGCGATTACGTACTCGGCCGGATTCGCGCCGGGGTGCTGGAGCAAGGCATGGTCGACCTGTTGCGCCAGGCCGGGGTCAGCCAGCGCATGGACGCCGAAGGGCTGGTCCACGATGGCTTTGAACTGGCACTGGATGACCGCCAGGTGCATATCGACCTCAAGGGCCTGACCGGTGGCAAAACCGTGATGGTCTATGGCCAGACCGAAGTCACCCGCGACCTGATGGCCGCACGCGAGGCCGTCGGGGCGCAAACCCTGTACAGCGCCAGCAACGTTCAGCCCCACGGGATGAAAACCGGTGCGCCTTACGTGACGTTCGACAAGGACGGCGAAAGCTGGCGCCTGGACTGCGACTACATTGCCGGCTGTGACGGTTTTCATGGCGTGGCGCGCCAATCGATTCCGAGCGATGTGCTTAAAGTATTCGAGCGTGTATACCCCTTCGGCTGGCTCGGTGTGCTGGCCGACACCCCGCCGGTCAACGACGAACTGGTGTATGCCCGACACGAACGCGGCTTCGCCCTGTGCAGTCAGCGCTCGGCCACCCGCAGCCGCTACTACCTGCAGGTTCCGGCGCAAGAAAAGGTCGAGGACTGGTCCGACCAAAGGTTTTGGGACGAACTGAAAGCCCGCCTGCCCAGAGCGCTGGCCGAACGTCTGGTGACGGGGCCCTCCATCGAGAAAAGCATCGCCCCGTTGCGCAGTTTTGTGGTCGAGCCGATGCAGTACGGGCGCATGTTCCTGGTGGGCGATGCCGCGCACATTGTGCCGCCCACCGGGGCCAAGGGCCTGAACCTGGCCGCCAGCGATGTCAGCACGCTGTTCAATATTCTGCTCAAGGTCTATGCCGAAGGCCGCACCGAGCTGCTGGAGCGCTATTCCGAGATCTGCCTGCGGCGCATCTGGAAGGCCGAGCGGTTCTCATGGTGGATGACCTCGATGCTGCACCGTTTCCCCGACAGCGACGGCTTTAGCCAGCGCATTGCCGACAGCGAACTGGCGTATTTCGTCGGCTCCGAGGCTGGCCGTACCACCATTGCAGAAAATTATGTCGGTCTCCCTTACGAGGCTATCGAATAGGAGCCTATCGAGTACACTGAGCGGCATTCCTCCACAGGCTTGCCGCCCTGCGCCCACAGGTGTCCTCGTGACCAATCTGAACCAGCCTCCCCAGGCCAAACCCGCCATTCGCAGCATCCTGATCGCCCTGATGCTGGCGATTTTTCTGGGGGCGCTGGATCAAACCATCGTCGCCGTCTCCATGCCCGCCATCTCCGCCCAGTTCAAGGATGTGAACCTGCTGGCGTGGGTGATTTCCGGCTATATGGTGGCCATGACCGTGGCCGTGCCGATCTATGGCAAGCTCGGCGACTTGTATGGTCGCAGGCGCCTCATGCTGTTTGGCATGGGCCTGTTTACCCTGGCCTCGCTGTTTTGCGGGCTGGCGCAAAACATGGAGCAGCTGGTACTGGCGCGGATCATCCAGGGCATTGGCGCGGGCGGGATGATTTCGGTGAGTCAGGCGATCATCGGCGACATCGTGCCGCCCCGCGAGCGCGGTCGCTATCAAGGTTACTTCAGCAGTATGTATGCGCTGGCCAGCGTCGCCGGGCCGGTGCTGGGCGGCTTCATGACCCAGTACCTGTCATGGCGCTGGGTGTTCTTGATCAATCTGCCGCTGGGGCTGGCAGCGTGGTGGATCTCACATCGCACCCTGGTCGGTTTGCCCGTCCCGCAACGCAAGCCGGTCATTGATTACCTGGGCACGATGCTGATGATCGTTGGCCTGACTTCATTGCTGCTGAGCATCACGTTTATCGGCCAGGGCCATGGCTGGCGCGATGATCAGGTTGCCGGGCTACTGGCTGTGGCATTGATCGCGCTGGCGCTGTTTGTGTGGCATGAGCGGCGCACCATAGAGCCGTTGCTGCCCATGCACCTGTTTGCCAATCGCAATGCGGTGCTGTGCTGGTGCACGGTATTTTTCACCAGCTTTCAGGCCATTTCGCTGATTGTGCTGATGCCGCTGCGGTATCAGAGCATCACCGGTGCCGGTGCCGACAGCGCGGCCCTGCACCTGCTGCCCCTGGCGATCGGCTTGCCGATGGGGGCGTATTTCGCCGGGCGCATGACCTCGGTGACCGGGCGTTATAAACCGATGATTTTGAGCGGTGCAGTGCTGATGCCCTTCTCCATCCTCGGCATGGCTTTCAGCCCGCCGAGCGCCGAGTTGTTGAGTGGCGTGTTCATGCTGTTCAGCGGGATCGCCTCCGGGATGCAATTCCCGACCTCGCTGGTGGGGGCGCAGAACTCGGTGCGCCAGCACGACATTGGCGTGGCGACCAGCACCACCAACCTGTTTCGCGCATTGGGCGGGGCGATGGGGGTGGCCTTGATGTCGGCGCTGCTGCTGGCGTTGCTGCACGATTCGCTGCTGGCGCCGGCAGGCGGGCAGCCGCTGCTGGGGGAAGGCAGTTCGGGCAATGTGCTGCTGGATGGGTTAAACGCAGTGCAAGGCCCTGCACTGGATAACCTGCGGGCCGAACTGCTGCTGACCTTCCGCCATTTGCTGATTATCAGTGCCGGGGTGTCACTGCTGGGGCTGGGGGCGGCGATTGCGATGCCCAACCAGGTGCTGCGCGGGCGGGAAGACAAGGCGCAGTAGCGGGACTTGTTCAATTTGTGGGAGCGGGCTTGCTCGCGATTGCATCACCGCAGTCTTGCTGTCGGACCGCGGCGCCTGCATCGCGAGCAAGCCCGCGGCCACAGCTGAGTGGCTCAGTATTGAGATTTACGGCCGGGCGCTGATCTGCTTTTGCAGGTTCTGGACCTGGCTTTGCAGGGTATTGATGTTGCGTGTCATTTGGGCACGGAACACGTCGAACTCGGCAGCATTGGCGCCCTGGGCAGGTGCCGGGCGGTTTTCCAGCTCGCTTTTGAGCACGATCATGTCTTGCTCCAGACGCTCCACAGCCGAACTCGGGTTGCCCTGCTTTTTCAAGGTCGTCACGTCCGCCGCCTGTTGCGCGACACTGGCCTTGAGCGTGGCCAATTCGGTGCCCAGGCTTTTCATCTCGGCTTCAAGCCGGGTCTGGGTTTCTTTCTGGGCCGTCACCTGCAGCAACATCGCGGCATTGATTTGCTCAAAGCGCTGATCCAGATCCCCCTGCTGCCCCACTACCAGCCCTTGCTGGCGCTTGCTTTGCTCAAGCAGTTGTTCTTCGAGCTGCTTGATCTGCAACTTCAAGGCTTCGCTACCGTTGTTGATCGTCGACTCGCTGGCCACCACTTTGCCGGAGATGGCCTGCAACCGCCCCGCCGCCTCTTCGCTGATGCGGGCAAAGCTCTCCTGGGTCGCAACCAGCTGCTGCTCCATCAGTGAGATCTGCTGGAAGCTCCACCACGCCAGCCCGGCAACGGCCAGCAACAAAGCGCAGATCAGCGTCCACAAAGGGCCGGTGCTCGGGCCCTTGACCTTGATCACCGGGGTGTTGCGCGAGTACACCGTGGTGCGCTCACGAGCACCGGCTGTGGACTCCAGCTCATCGTGGTCATGCGCATCGGCGCGCAGGGTCGGGACATCGTCAAAGTCGTCGCGGGCATCGTTACGCATGGCAAAACCTTTTTTGAAGCTTTAGAGGCAGCGGCAAGTGGTTAACGGTAGGGCGATTCCTGAGCTTTCCACCAGCCGCAAAATTCATCCAGCGCAGCCCACAGACTGACTTTGGGGTCGTAGTCGAGGTAATGCCGCGCGCGGCTGATGTCGAGGGTAAAGTCTTTGTCCATGATCTGCACGCCCAAACGCGAGAGTGCCGGTTCCGGCTGCCCCGGCCAAAGCTTGCAGGCTGCCTCGTTGAGCGCACCCCGGCAGTAGGCCAGCCCGTAGCCGCGGTAACGGGTGACTTGCGGCACGTTCATTTGGCGCATCACGTAATTGATCACATCCCACAATGGTATCGGGGTGCCATTGCTGATGTTGTAGGCCTTGCCCAACGCCGAGCCGGTCGTCAGCAGGCTGCTCATCAACGCCTCGTTGAGGTTTTGCACGCTGGTGAAGTCGACCTTGTTCAGGCCGTTGCCCACAATGGCCAAACGCCCTTTGCGCTGCAATTTCAACAAGCGCGGGAAGAGGCTCATATCCCCCGCTCCGGTGACAAAACGCGGCCGCAGGGCTACCACTTCAAGGCCGAACTCCTGGGCGCCGAAGACTTTTTGCTCTGCCAGGTTTTTGGTCGCGGCATAGGGATGTCTGAAACGCCGGGGCAACTGCTCTTCAGTCAGGTCGGTGTGCCCACGGCCATCGAAGTACAGCGCCGCCGAAGACAAATGCACCAGCCGCCGCACCCGCTGCTTCAAGCAGGCTTCAACCACGTTTTCAGTGACCAGCACGTTGTCACGATGGAAATCCTGATAACGCCCCCAGGCGCCCATGTGGCCGGCACAGTGCACCACCGCATCGACATCGACGCACAAGTCGCGCACCAGCAGGCCATCGGTCAAATCACCCGGGATAAATTCAGCCCCGCGCCGTACCAGGTGTTCAACACCTTCAGCCCGTCGCCCGCTGACCCGTACGTCAAAGCCGTGCTCCAGGGCAAAACGCGCAAAGCGTCCGCCAATAAAGCCGCTCGCGCCGGTGACCAGAATCTTCATCAATCGCTCCAAATGCTGTAATTCTTGTTGCTTGCTCTTTAAACGCCGGTTGTCAGGCCAAAGGCACTAACCAGCGGGCTGCCGAACGGGATAAATGTTCGGTCAGCTGACCCAGCAGTTGTCCGCCATTGCGCCAATGATGCCAGTACAGTGGCACGTCGATGGGTTTATCTGGCAAAAGTTCCACCAATAATCCGCTTGCCAGTTGCTCGCGCACTTGCAGCTCGGGCACCAGCCCCCACCCCAGGCCGGCCTCAGTCAGGCGGATAAACCCTTCGGAAGACGGGCACAAATGGTGCTCGAACCCGCCATCCACGCCCAGTGAAGCCAGGTAGCGATGCTGCAGGAAGTCATCCGGCCCGAACACCAGCGCCGGGGTCCTGGGCAGCAGCGCAGCGCTCACCCCATCAGGAAAATGCCGGGCGATAAAGGCCGGGCTCGCCAGTGCCCGATAACGCATGGCGCCCAACAACACGCTGCGGGCCCCGGCCACCGGTCGTTCGCTGGCACACAGGCAGGCGGCCACTTCACCGGCGCGCATGCGTTTGAGGCCGACGGTCTGATCCTCGACCACCAGGTCCAGCAACAGGTGCTGTTCGGCGCAGAAGTCCCCCACCGCCGGTGCCCACCACGTGGCCAGGCTGTCGGCATTCAAGGCGATCCGCAGGCGCTCGGGCAACCCTTCTTCGTCCAGCGCCGGCACAGCACTTTGCAGGTCGCGCTCAAGCAGGCGCACTTGCTGCACATGGTTGAGCAAGCGACGGCCAATCTCGGTCGGGGTCGGTGGCGATGCCCGTACCAACACCGGCTGGCCGATGCGGGCTTCGAGCAGTTTGATGCGCTGGGAGATGGCCGATTGTGACAAGCCAAGCACCTGCGCTGCCCGTTCAAAACCGGCTTGTTCAACCACGGCGGCCAGGGCCGAAAGCAATTTATAGTCGAACATCAGTTTTCCTAATGAGCGATCAGCAATATTGGTTTTTCTTATACAGCCAAGCGCCCGACAATAGCCAGCAGTAACCCTCTCTCCCGCCTGCAGTTCGACGAGTAATCCTTATGTGGCAAAGCTACCTCAATGGCCTGTTGGTCGCGTTCGGCCTGATTATGGCCATCGGCACTCAAAATGCCTTCGTGCTGGCGCAAAGCCTGCGCCGCGAACACCATTTGCCCGTGGCGGCATTTTGTGTGGTGTGCGACGCCTTGCTGGTAGCGGCCGGGGTATTTGGCCTGGCGACAATCCTGGCGCAAAACCCGTTGCTGCTCAGCGTTGCACGCTGGGGGGGCGCCGTATTTCTGCTGTGGTACGGCACCCAGGCGCTGCGCCGGGCGTTTTCCAAATCCAGCCTTGAGCAATCGGCCGGCCAGACTGCCCGCTCACTCAAGGCGGTGATGCTCAGCGCACTGGCCGTCACCCTGCTCAACCCCCACGTTTACCTCGACACCGTCTTGCTGATCGGTTCGCTCGGCGCACAACAAAGCGTACCCGGTGCCTATGTAGTAGGTGCGGCCAGTGCTTCGCTGTTGTGGTTTTTTACCCTGGCGCTGGGCGCCGCATGGCTGGCGCCGTGGCTGGCCCGCCCGAACACCTGGCGCGTACTGGACTTGCTGGTGGCGGTGATGATGTACGCCGTGGCGGTGCAGTTGATTGTTTCGGGCTGAAGCCCAGCCCTTAAAAAA